>NZ_JBPKJK010000003.1:0-143226 GCF_051756985.1 Saccharothrix sabaoui | reverse complement strand
GAGCTGTCCGGCCCGGTGGTCGAGTTCGGTACCGACGAGTTGCCCGACGTCGTGGAGAGGTCGGGCAGGCGGTCGCCCGGCCGGACCGTCAGGCAGGGACGACCACCGCGTCGCCTGCGAGGTAGACGGGCAGCGGCAGGCCCGCTCGTCGGTCAGGCGGAATCGACGAGCGGGATCACCCGCGGAAACGCTTCGGTTCGACGGTCGGGGTCGGGGGCGGGGGCGGGAGTGCCGCGAGCCCGGTGGACACCGGGTCCTCCCGACCGTGACCACGGTCTGCGAGCCGCAGGCGCGGGGCCTCACCCGGTTCGGGAATGGCCGGTCGCGATCCGGGCTGCCGCTGGAGAGGCGCCGTCCGTGCTCGTGCTCGTATCCTCGCCGGCATGAGCCGCCCCAGGCAGACCGTCACGCTCACCGCCGACCTCGTCATCCTGACCATCCGGGACGGTGAGCTGTGCGTGCTGGTGATCGAGCGCGGCACCGAGCCGTTCGCGGGTCGGCTCGCGCTGCCCGGCGGCTTCCTCCGCGGTGACGAGAGCCTCGACGAGACGGCGGCGCGCGAGCTGGCCGAGGAGACCGGCGTCGACGCCGAGAAGCTCCACCTGCAGCAGGTCGGCGTCTACTCCGCCCCGGACCGCGACCCGCGCAGCCCTCGCGTCGTGACCTGCGCCTACCTGGCGATCGCGCCCGACCTGCCGTTGCCGAGCGCCGGGTCGGACGCGCGGGCGGCGCAGTGGCTCCCGGTCGCGCGGGCGCAGCGGGCGGGGCTCGCCTTCGACCACGACGAGATCCTGCGCGACGCCCTGGAGCTGGCCCGCGCCCAGCTCCAGTTCCGCACGATCGCGACCGCGTTCTGCGGCGAGGAGTTCACCATCGGTGAGCTGCGCGAGGTGTACGAGGCGGTCTGGGGCGTGGAGCTGGACAAGCCCAACTTCTACCGCAAGGTCACGGAGGCGGACGGCTTCGTCGTGCCCACGGGGGGCAAGCGCCCCACCCCCAACGGTCGTCCGGCGGCGCTCTACCGGGCCGGGGGCGCCACCGCGATCTCGCCGCCCATGACGGGTCCGCGCCCGACCACCTCTTGAGCGGGTTCCGCCTGCCGAATTTTGTTGTTGTGACAATTGGCTCAACGGAGCGGAAGTCACCCACATGGCCACTTGGTGTCAGGTTGACAATAACCTAGCCTGGGGGCATGACGGACAACGAGGGATCGTGGCCTGCGGGCAGCAGGCTCACGGCGGACGTGGTGCTGTTCACCCGGCGGGACGGCGTGCTGTCGGTCCTGGCGGTGGAGCGCGGCAAGGAGCCGTTCCGCGCGGCCCTGGCGCTGCCCGGCGGTTTCGTGGAACCGGGGGAGAGCGTGCCGGAAGCGGCCGTGCGGGAGCTGGTCGAGGAGACCGGCGTCGAGGTCGCCCGCGACCGGTTGAGGCGTTTCGGCTGCTACCGGGAGCCCGGCCGCGACCCGCGCGGGCCCGTGGTGAGCGTGGCCTTCCACGGTTATCTGGCCGGGTCGCCGCCGGTGGTCGGTGGCAGCGACGCCCACGCGGCCCGCTGGGTGGCGCTGCCCGAGTTCCTGTCCGCGGCGGCGCGCGTCGCCTTCGACCACCGCGACATCGTCCGGGACGCGGTCGTCAGGAGGTTCGGCTGGTGTCCGGCTTGGGGGAGGGCGGGCGCAGCATCGCCGGGTGCAGCACGTCGGCCGGGCCGCGGCGGTAGAGCGCGGCGGGACGTCCACCGTCCCGCGTCGTCTGAGTCCCGGTCGGGACCAGGAAGCCCTCGGCCCCGGTGACCTTGCGGTGGAAGTTGCGGGGGTCCAGTGCCTCGCCCCACACCGTCTCGTACACCCGCCGCAGCTCGGTGACGGTGAACTCCGGCCCGCAGAACGCGGCGGCCAGGGTCGTGTACTCCAACTTGCCCCGGGCCCGTTCGACGGCGTCCTCGATGATCGACCTGTGGTCGAACGCCAGTTCGGTGCCCGGGTGCAGCGCGGTCGCCGCGGGCACCCACCCGGCCGCCCGCGCGTCACCGCCCGCGGTCGGCGCCGCCAGCCCGGGCACGAACGCGAGGTAGCAGACCGTCACCACGCGCTGCCTCGGATCCCGGTCGGGCGCACCGTAGGTCCTGAGCTGCTCCAGGTGCAGGCCGTTCGCGTCCAGGCCGGTCTCCTCGGCGAGCTCGCGCTCCGCCGCGGCGTCCAGGCCCTCGTTCGCGTCGAAGAGAAAACCGCCGGGCAGGGCCAACTTCCCGAGGTACGGCTCGATGCCGCGCTCGACGAGCATGACCTGGAGGGCGCCCTCCCGAACGGTGAGCACGGCGAGATCGACGGCGATCGCGATCTCGGGGATCTTCCACGTCCTGTTGGCCATGATCGTCGCTTTCAGTGACCGCGGTGGCGACCGCCGGACGATCATCCGTCCACTTGCAACATTCTACTCGGAGTGGGCGCGGCCCGCGTGATCCTCTTTATCGTCATGTTGACGAGAAATGCTGGACCGCGTTACCGTCTACCCCACCCGCGGCCTCGGGCCGCGTTCCCCTCCGGCTCCACACCACCTGCGATGACTGCTGCCGCAGGGAGTTCGACCAGGCCGTGCCGCGGAACTCGCCCTCCGCAGACCTCGAGCACACGACGACGGCGCAGCCGCGACAGCGGACCGCCTTGGGGTGACCAGATGACCGTGATCCTGATCGACGACCGCACTCCGCCGCCCGCCGCGACGTCCGCGTCGCCGGTGGTCCGCGACAACGCCGCACCCGGTGACCTCGGGACCGGGCGGACGGGAGGCCGGCGGTGAGCACCGGACCGGACGACCAGGACGTGCCGCACGTCGAGAACCAGAACTCGGCCTCGGAGGGCGCGCACGTCGACCAGCAGATCGGCGTGCACGTCGGCGACACGACCATCCACCACGACCAGCGCACCTACCACGTCAACCAGGGCGATCCGCCCGAGCGCAAGCTGGAGGTGGCCCGCAACCTCCTCGACGCCGGCGCGCCGCGGCGCGCGGAGGAGATCCTCGACGACCTGCTGCGCAGCGGCTGGACCTCGACCGAGTGGGCCTACCACTACGCCCTGGCCGTGGTGGGCGAGCGGTCGTTCGTCGACTTGACGGGCACGCTGCTCGACCGGCTCAAGGAGGCGAGGCGGATCTGCTCCGCGGCGGCGCACGACAGGTGGTCGGTCGCGTTCGACGTGGTCTGGGAACTCCTGCGCTGGGCGCGCCGCGTGTACCGCCGCGAGGCCGACAGCGGGCGGGACTACGCCTTCGGCCTGCTCGAAGTCCTCCCCCTGGTGCGGCAGGAGGAGATCTTCCGCCACCTGGACGCGGTCATCAAGGACGTGCGGGACGAGGGCTGGGAGGCCGACCTCAAGGCCCGGATGCTCAAGGAGCGCACCGTGCCGGAGCGCAGGAGCCAGTCCGAGAAGTTCTTCGAACCCGATCCGGCCGAGCCGAAGCCGTACCTGCCGCCGTTGCTCAAGCCCAGGGCGCAGGACCGCGCCTGGAGCGCCGTCGCCGTGGTGGGCGTGCTCCTCGGGGTCCTGCTGCTGGTGTCGGGACCGTTCCGCTCGGGTCTGCTGCTCGAACTGCTCCTGCTGTCGGCGGGCGGCTACCTGGTGCTGCGCTGCGGTGCCGTGGCCCGGCTCGGGAACCGGGAGCAGCCCGCACCGCCCGACTTCCAGCCGGCCGGCAGGTTCGACAGGGACATCAGCGCCATGGTCGACCACCGCTTCCGGAAGGTCGGGCCGAAGAAGGGCACCCCGGGCGCGGAGGAGTGGGATCGCCGTACCAAGGGCCACCGCACGCACCTGAAGAAGCGGATCACCTGGTCGTACCACGCGGAGGACATCACCCCGGCCAACGTCAGGTGGCTGGTCGACTGGCACGCGGAACGCCTGTACGCGCAGTGGCCGTGGGGAGGCGGGGCCGCCGACCGGGACGTGCGCAAAGCGGTGTGGGGCTACCGGCTCGGCGTGGTCGCCGCGCTGGCCGGCTCGTGCGGCGCGCTGCTGGCCGGCGAGCTGTCGGCCGTCCTGGTCCTGGTGCCGACCGGCCGGCTCGTCCTCAAGCACGGCGTGCGCGTGGCCGCGACGCGGCACGCCAACCGGGCCGCCGAAGCCGAAGCGGCCCGCGTCCACCGCGAGGAGCTGGACGAGCACCTGGCCCTCGTCGACGCGCTCCGGGACCGGCCGAAGGACGCGCAGATCGCCTGGTGGTACACGCTCGACAAGTTCTACCTGGTGTCCGACGCGATCAAGCGAGCCCGACTGCCGAGGCAGGAGGTCGTCGAGGTGCTGGTGCTGACCGAACGCGCACCGTTCGCCCGGCGCGGCAGGGTGCAGTACGGACCACCCCGGTACGAGGCGTACAACGTCCACCTCCTCCTGCTCACCCACCACGGTGTGCGCGCCTTCAAGGTCCACCTCGACGCGCACACCGGGGAGGCGCGCAACGAAACGCGCCAGGTCTTCAGCTACGACAAGATCGCGTCGGCCTGGACGGAGGAGAGGGGCGTGCGCACCACGACCGACGGCACGGCCGATCCCGCGGTGGAGAACGTGAAGAGCGGCACGTTCCGCATGGCCCTGATGAGCGGCCAGGAGATCAAGCTCAAAGTGGACTGCCTGGAGGAACGTCCGTCCGACGAGGAGGCCGCGGCGGAGTTCGCCGACGTCGCCTACGAGACGTCGGGCGTCAGGAAGGCGATCCCGGTCCTGGAGTCGATCGTCTCCGAGGGCGAGAACTGGATCCTGCGCGACCGCGAGCGCCGCGAGCAGTGGGCGCGCGACTGGGACGAGACCACCGTCGGGGGCTGATGCCGCCGCAGACCGGGTCCCGCGGTGCCCGGTCGGCGAACCCGTCACCCACCGCGGCGACCCACCGCGCAGGCGCTTGTTCCCCTCGCGCCCCGACAACCCTGGAGTGGAGAACCGTGAACGTGATCATGACTGCGCTGAACGTGGAGCACGCGGCCGTGCTCGAGCACCTGGAGGGCGTGCGACCGCACCGGCACCCGTCCGGCACCGTGTTCGACGTCGGCACGGTGGCCGGCCACCCCGGGCACCGCGTCGCCCTGGCGCTGACCGGGGCGGGCACCACCGCCGCGGCCACGTTGACCGAGCGCGCCAACACCGAGTTCGCGCCCACCGCCATGGTGTTCGTCGGCGTCGCGGGCGGCCTGCGGGACTGGCTGGCGATCGGCGACGTCGTCGTGGCCACCAAGATCTACTCCTACCAGGGCGGGCGCAGCGAGGACGACGAGTTCCTGGTGCGCCCCTCCGCCTGGTCCGTCTCGCACCGCCTCGACCAGGAGGCCAGGAGGCTGGTGCGCGGCAACGCCTGGCACGCGTTCCTCCCCGACCGGGCCGAGGGCGACGCCCCGGTCGCCTGCTTCGAGCCCATCGCCGTGGGTGACGTCGTGCTCGACTCCCGCACCTCGGAGCTGGCCCGCAGGCTGCACACCTCCTACAACGACGCGGTGGCCGTGGACATGGAGGGCTCCGGGTTCGCGCACGCCGCCCACCTGGGCGATCGGGTGCACGCGGTGGCGGTGCGCGGCATCAGCGACCACGCCAACGGCGAGAAGGGCAAGGCGGACCGCGCGGGCGGGCAGCGGCTCGCGGCGCGCAACGCCGCGGCGTTCGCCATCGCGCTGATCACCGCGCTCGAACCCGACGAGGACGTCACCACCGATGAGGGGCCGTCCCTCCCGATGCCGTTCGTGCACAACAAAAACACCGCGCGGGGCAACGCCCGCGTGGGGCAGCAGATCGGCGTCAACTTCGGCTCGACCAGGAGGTCCCGGTGATCGGGGACCTGCTCGACGTCGACAACCAGAACGTCGCCTCCGGCAACGCCCACGTCGACCAGCAGATCGGCGTGCTCGTGGAGAGCGTCTACCACAACGACACCATCTACAACATCGGCGAGAACGACAACCCTGGGCGCAGGCACGAGGTCGCGCTCGCCTACCTCGCCGGCGGTGTCCCGAGGCGCGCCGAGGAACTGTTCGGCGCTCTCGTCTTCAACGGCGACCAGTCGACCGAACGCGCCTACTACTACGTGCTCTCGGTGCTCAGCGAGCGCAGCTCCAGCGACCTCACGGCGGAGCTGGCCACCGGCATCCGCGACGCCTGGAAGCTCTGCGAGTCCTTGCCGGAGGACAAGTGGAAGCGGGCTCACCGCGTGGTTCGGAGCCTCCTCGACCACCTCCGGACGAACGAGGCGGACGGCTCGTTCGCGGCGGTGTCCGCCTTCGGCAGGCTGCCCGCCGATCGGCAGGACGAGATCAGCAGGCACCTGTCGCTGCTGGTCGACGGCATGGTCGAGCGGCAGCTGAACGCCGAGCGCAAGCACCAGGTCGGCACCGAGCGCACCTCCGG
The DNA here is from genome assembly GCF_051756985.1 of Saccharothrix sabaoui. Taxonomy (NCBI): domain Bacteria; kingdom Bacillati; phylum Actinomycetota; class Actinomycetes; order Pseudonocardiales; family Pseudonocardiaceae; genus Saccharothrix; species Saccharothrix sabaoui. Next base: position 136,844 of record NZ_JBPKJK010000003.1, on the reverse strand, counting down.
GAACCGCTCCGGCCGGGCGCGGAAGTTCTTCGAGCCCGATCCCGTGCCGCCCACCCGGTACGAGCGGCGGATGCTCCTCCCGGCGCCGAAGGACCGCAAACCGGCGGTGGTCGGGGGTGCGGTCGCACTGCTGTCGTTCTCGACCCTGTTCTTCGGCTCGATGACGTTCGTCTCCTGGCTGGGTGTGCTGCTGTTGGTGGCGGGCTGCGCCGTGATGGCCCGCTACGGCATCGAGCACACCACGCGCCTGCTGGACCTCGCCCTCCGGCGCGACACCTCGGAGGGCGAGCAGACCGGACCGACGGACGTCGACAAGCTCATCGAGCGCTGCTTCCGCGACGCGCGCCCCGAGTACGCCAAGGAGTGGCCGCGATACGCCGTCGGGTACCGCACGCGCCTCAAGCACCGGTTCAACACCCAGCTCCGGCACGACCAGCAGGACGTCAAGCAGCTGAAGTGGCTGTTCGACTGGCACGCCCGGCGAGTCGCCCGGCGGTGGCCGCACCACGACCCGTACGGCCAGCCGGAACCCACCGCACCCGGCGGCGCCCGCCTGTGGCAGGCTGCCGGCGCCCTGGCGGCGCTGGTGGGCCTGGCCCTCCTGCTGCTGGTGGCGCAGCACTGGCAGGTCGTGCCGATCGCGGGGGGCGGCTGGTTCGCCCTGCCCGCGCTGGTGGAGGTCGTCGCGGCCGGCCGTGCCGCCCTGCTCCCGGTCAAGGAGGCCAACGAGCTGTTCGACGAGGAGATGGCCGAGTACCGCCGGTGGCGGAAGGACCTGGACGACCGGCCGACGGACGGCGAGATGGCTCGTTGGCTGGCACTGGACAAGGCGCACCTCAAGGCCACGGCACTGCGCGCGGGCAACATCGCCGAGCAGGACCTCGTCTCGCACGTCGTCATCAACCAACCGGCCCCCGGGGCCCGGCGCGGGGCGGTGGTGCACGGACCGCCGCGCTACGAGGCGTACCTGGTCACCGTCATCCTGCTGACCAAGTACGGCATCCGGGCCTCGCGCGTGTACTTGGACTTCACCACCGGCGACGTCAAGAACGAGAACTGGGACGTCTTCGGCTACGACCGCATCGCGTCGGCCTCGCTGCGCCTGCGGGAGAGGTCGGCCAGGAAGATCCCCGGCGAGCCCCCGCGGAAGGTGCACAACCGCGAGTTCCGGCTCCGCCTGCTCGACGGCGCGGAGATCCTCAGGGTCAGCGAACGCCTCGACGTCGAGAGCGACACGGAGGTCGACGACGAGTCCGAGCTGGAGCGGCTCGCCGCGGCGACCTCCGGGATGGACGCGGCCCTCCCGGTCCTGGAGGCCGTGGCCCACCACGGGCCGGCCTGGCTCGACCTCGAACGCGACCGCCGGAGCCTGTGGGCGGACACGTGGTCGGACTGACGGGAACACCTCCTCGCACGCGCGAGACCGACGGAGGAGTGACGACAAGCGGATGAACGGAACCCGGAACCGTGGAACCACATCGGAAGACGTGCTCAAGGACTTCCTGCTGGCCGAGTACGAGGCCCTGAAAGCCGAGCAGAAGTCGCGGATCGCCCTGCGGGACCGCCTGACCTACACCGCGTTGGCCACGCTGACGGCGACACTGGCACTGGTGGTCCAACCACCCACCCGGCCGCACCTGCTCCTCCTCGTGCCGCTGGTGTGCCTCGTCCTGGGCTGGACCTACCTGACCAACGACCAGAAAGTGTCGGCGATCGGCGACTACCTGCGCCGGCACCTGGCCTCCGCGCTGGTCGGGGCCGGGGGCCGGGAGGACGCGGTGCTCGCCTGGGAGTCCGTCCACCGCGACACCCCGTTGCGGCGGCTGGACAAGTCCGGGCAGCTGGCGGTGGACCTGTTGGTGTTCGCGGTCCCGTCCCTGCTCTCGACCGCGCTCTACTGGACGGCCGCCGACGTGCGCGCCGACCTGCTCGCCGTGTCGATCGTCGAGGCGCTGGCCACCGTGGCGTTCACCGCCCGCGTCGTCGTCGCCGCCGACCTGGCGCGTTGCCCGGGTCGGCGGCGACGAGCAGGCGACCGGGGCAAGAGCTGATCGGCCGGCCGCCACCGGTCGGTGGCGGCTAGCGCACGGTCTTGGCGTAGGCGCCCGCGCTCATGCCGAGCGCCTGCCGGAAGTGCCGGTTGAGCTGGCTCTGGTCGCAGTAGCCCAGGGTGGCGGCCACGTCCGCCACCGAACGGCCCTTCGCCAGCATCGTCGTGGCCCGGTCCAGCCGCAGCAGGGTGCGGTAGCGGTGGGGTGGGACGCCGTAGACCTGGCGGAAGCTCCTGACCAGGTGGTACTTGCCGCAGCCGGCCACGGCCGCGAGTTCGTCGAGGCTGACGTTGGCGTCCAGCCGGTCGTGCAGGACGTCCCGGGCTCGCCGCAGCGCCGGGGGGCCGAGCGCGCGGTCGTCCGGGCCGGGAGCGGTCGCGTGCCGGGTGACCAGGTCGTCGAGCAGGATGGTGAGGGCGGACTGGAGGGCGAGCCGGTCCGTGCTGTGGACCAGACCGCGGTGCAGTGCGGCGATGCCGTCGAACAGGCCGCGGTCGGGGTGGGCGAGCCGGTGGAACCTGGGCGGGCCGGTGGCGGCGCGCGGCATCAGCTCGGCGTCCACCAGCAGCAGGTCGAACTCGGCCCTGGGCTCGTTCCCGCCGAGCGCCTGCACGACCTCGTCCGGCTCGACCACCGTCACCGCGCCCGCGGCGCCCGACTCCTGCTCCCGGCCGCGGTACCGCACCGGCGGCGGGGCGTCGCCGTGCCTGATCTTGATCGTGTAGCCGCTGCTCAGGGTGAACCGCGGGCGGGTGTAGTTCGGGATGCGCCCGGACAGCACTTCGACCCCCGCCAACTGCGGGGGGCGCCACCTGCGCAGGTGCGACTCGTCCATGTCAACTTCGCCCTAGTTGGTGTTCCCGGCCTGGTCATACGGTGGTGCGTGCGGTCGCAGGAAGGCTTGGACCCCCCAACGGAGAGGGAGAGCGCCGATGGTCGAACCGGTCGAGCCGGTCGGACCCCAGTGCAGCAGATCTTGCCGGGTCGTGGCGCGTTCCCGGGCGGGCACTGCACTTCCGGGCAGGATTCGCGCATCGAACCCGAACTACCCCTGGGGACGAACCCGTCATGTCGGAGATCATTCGGGTTTTCGCACCCGTGCCCGCCGGGCCGAGCACCGGCGGGGCCGCGTGAACCACGCGACGGTGGTGCTGCGGCTGCACGGCTCGCACACCGACGACGCCTCGGTGGAGAACGCCACCGTGGAGGCGACGTGGGCCGCGGCGACGCCCGAGGACTCGATCGAGCGCGTGCACGCCCAGGTCGTGCGGGACCGCCTGTACGTGACCCTGTTCCGGGTCAGCCGGAACCGCGAGGAGACCCGGGCGATCGCCGCGGAGGTCTGCCGGCGGACGATCGCGGCCTCCCCCTTCCTCTCGCGGGTCGTGCACGGGGAGATCAAGACCATCGTGCTGCCGCTGAAGTCCTTCGGGATCGACCCGTAGTGCGCCCTGCCACGACCAGGACGAGGAGATGACCGTGACCGTCTTCGCCGTGACGACCGCGAAGGGACCCCGCTGGGACCCCGCCCGCGGCATCCGGGAGCAGGCCGAGTGGGACGGGCACTCGGATTTCGCCGACGACCTGTTCGACCGCGACGTCATCATCCTCGGCGGCCCGATCGGCGACGGCGGCGGTGAGGACGTCGGGCTGCTCGCCGTGGTGGCGGCCGACGAGGACGAGGTGCGGTCCGTCTTCGCCGAGGACCCGTGGGCGCTCAACGGGGTGCTGCGCATCAAGGAAGTACGTCCCTGGACGCTGTGGCTCGACCGGCGGTGACTCGGTCCGGCGGACGGTGTCCCGATCCGGAAGGCGCGGGCCGGTGAACCACAACTACACGCACGCGGTCCTGGAAAGCCTCGGCAGGCGACCCGAGCGGGTCGCCTGCCACCAACCCGACGGGACCGCGGTCCGCCGCGGCGACCTGCTGGCGCTCGTCCACCGGTTCGCGCACGTGCTGGCGGCGAAGGGGGTGCGGCGGGGGTCGAGCGTGACCCTGCTGTCCGACAACCGGGTCGAGGTCGTGGCCGCCAAGTACGCGGCGAACCTGCTCGGCGCGAGGACCACGTACCTCGGCAACGGCCTGGCGGCGGTCGTGCAGGCGACCGTCGTCGCCGCCGTGGGCACCGACGTGCTCGTGGTGCCCGCCGCGTCGGCCGGGCGGGCCGCCGAGCTGCTCGGACGGGCGCCGGTCGCCACCGTGCTCGGCCTCGGCCCCACGGGAGCGGGGGAGGACGTGCTGGCCCTGGCCGACGAGGCCCCCGGCGATCCGGTCACGCCGAGCGACGTGGACGCCGAGGACGTCTGCTACGTCCGGCACACCAGCGGCACGACCGGCGTCCCCAAGGCGATCCAGGTCACCTGGGCGGCCCAGGCGAGCCTCTTCGACCGCATGGGCGCGGTGGTCGACGCGGACACGGTGCTGCTGCTCTGCACGGCGCTGTCGCACGCCGGCGGCCTGTCCGCCGAGGTCGTGCTCGGCCTCGGCGGTCGGCTGGTGCTGCACCGGGGTTTCGACCCCGCGAAGGTGCTCGCCGACGTCGCCGCCCACCGGGTGACCGAGCTGATCCTGCCGCCACCGATGCTGTACCGGGTCGTCGACCACCCGGCGTTGGGCGACCACGACCTGTCCAGCCTGCGCTCGGTGAGCTACGGCGGCTGCCCCGCGTCACCGACCAGGCTCGCGCGGGCCGTCGAACTGCTCGGTCCCGTGCTGGTGCAGGTGTACTCGCAGAACGAGGCGGGCGTGATCTGCGAGCTGTCCGCCGAGGAGCACCTGGAACCGGAGCTGCTCGCCACCGCGGGACGCCCGGTGCCCGGGGCCCGGGTGACGATCCGCGACCAGGACGGCCACGAGGTGCCCACCGGCCAGGCGGGGGAGGTCTGCGTGCGGTCGCCGACGGCCGCGAAGGGGTACTGGCGCAACCCGGAGCTGACCGCGCGGGTGTGGCGCGACGGGGAGGTGCGCACCGGGGACGTCGGCTACCTCGACGAGCGGGGCTACCTGCACCTGTGCGACCGGATCGGGGAGAGGGTGATCGTGGAGGGCGGGTACGTGTACCCGGCCGAGGTGGAGGAGCTGCTGGCGCGGCACCCGGCGATCGCCCAGGTCGCGGTGTTCGGGGTGACCGACGCGGACGCGGTGGAGTCGCTGCACGCCGCCGTCGTGGCGCGCCCGGGGCACAGCGTCGCACCGGAACAGGTGCGCGCCTTCGTCACGGCCGAACAGGGCACCATGTTCACGCCGCACCGGGTGCACCTGGTGGACGGGCTCCCGCTGACCGACGCGGGCAAGCCCGACAAGGACCTGCTGCGCCGGTCGCTCGCCGGCCGGTGAACGACCTCACGGGTCGACGTCGTCCGCCATGGCGACCTGGAGGCTCCTCGGCCTCATGTCCACCCAGTTCCGCTCGACGTGGTCCAGGCACGCCGCCCGGCTGTCCTCGCCGAACCCGACGCTCCAGCCGGGCGGGACCGGGATGGAAGCCGGCCACAGGGAGTGCTGCCCCTCGTCGTTGACGAGCACGTAGAAGCTGCCGTTCTCGTCGTCGAACGGGTTGACGCTCATGATCGTCCCTTCCGGTCGGTCGCGGGGGTCCCGGCGGCGTCCTGCCCGACCGGTTCGCGGGTGAACTCGGTGACGGTCCCGATCGGCCGGAAGCCGGCCCGCCGGTACGCGCGTTCGGCGATGCCCCCGGTGGCGGCGAAGAGGCCCGTGGGCGTCCCGGTCGCGGAGGCGGTGGCGTGGACGGCCAGCGCGACCTCGGTCGCGATCCCCCTCCCTCGCCAACCGGGGCGCAGGAGCAGGTTCTTGACGCGGACCACCGCGGCCGAACGCACCACCCCGGTCGTTCCGCAGGTCCCGTCCGCGCCGTCGACCAGGAAGCAGCGGAGGACGCCGCTGCGCCACTTCCCGTGCTCGTACTCCGCCCACGACCGCGCGTCGACGGGGTGGCCGTCCGGGGCGTGCGTGGATTCGCCGTCGAGGCGCACCTTCTCGGCCCAGCCCGATGCCGACGTGATCTCGCGCAGCCGCACCCGGGTGCTCCCCCGGGGCGCGCGTTCCGGGTCGCGGACGAGCATCGACTCGAACCGCCGCACGTACCCGCGGGTGAGCAGCTCGGTCTCCAGGGCGGGTGATCGACCGGTCAGGTAGAGCCGGTGGCGGTGCCCGCCCGCGGTGCGCACGGCGTCCTCGAACCCGAGCCGCCACCGGCGCGCGTCCCGCTCCGCGGCGGGCAGGTCGACGCGGATGGCCAGGCAGCCCGCGGCGAGGTGTTCGAGACCGGGGGTCCGGACGAGCGCGAAACCGTTGCCCGGCAGTGTTTCGGCGCCCGCCTCGAAGTAGGTGGTGTCGGTGTCCACGACGTCCTCCGGGGAACACCGCTGGAGCAGGAAGTCCATGCGGCCGAGCCTCCCGCACCCGGCCCGGAAGTTCTGCGGGACCAAGGTCCCATGGTCGCCGCGCCGGATTCCGCACCACACTGGTCGGGTGGCTCGGTCCGCGAGCCCACCGCCCGTCCGGGACGAGCACCCCACGGTGAGGAGGAACCGTTGCCCCACCCCGCCGCGTCACCGAGCCCCGTGCGTTCGTACACGGAGTGGGACCCGTTGGAGGAGGTGATCGTCGGCATCGTCGACGGCGCCTGCTTCCCCGGCTGGCACCTCGCTCTGCCCCCGGTGCTGCCGGCCGACCAGCACGAGACGTTCCGCCGGATGGCCGGCCGGCCCTTCCCGCCGGAGCGGGTCGCGGCCGCGGCCGCGGAGCTCGACGAGTTCGCGCACGTCCTGGAGTGCGAGGGCGTGACCGTGCGCCGGCCCGAGCCCATCGCGCAGGGGCGGCCGTACCGGACGCTCGACTGGACCAGCACCGGCATGTACGCGGCGATGCCGAGGGACTCGCTGCTGGTGGTCGGCGAGCAGATCATCGAGTGCCCGATGGCCTGGCGCTCCCGCTACTACGAGTCGCTGGCCTACCGACCGCTGCTCAAGGAGTACTTCCGCGGCGGCGCCCGGTGGGCGGCGGCGCCGAAGCCGGAGCTGACCGACCACCAGTTCGACCAGGACTGGGTCGAGTCCGACCCGGTCCGGCTGGTGGTGACCGAGTTCGAGCCCACGTTCGACGCCGCCGACTTCGTCCGCTGCGGGCGGGACATCTTCGCCCAGCGCAGCAACGTCACCAACGACTTCGGCATCGAGTGGCTGCGCCGGCACCTGGGGGACGACTACCGGGTGCACGTGGTCGAGTTCGCCGACGCGCACCCGATGCACATCGACGCCACCCTGGTCCCGCTGGCCCCCGGCAAGCTGCTGGTCAACGCCGACCGGGTGCCCGAGGTGCCCCGCCAGTTCCGGGACTGGGACGTGCTGGCCGCGCCGAAACCGGTGATCCCCGCGTCGCACCCGCTGTACCTGACCAGCAACTGGATCAACATGAACCTCCTGGTGCTGGACGAGCAGCGGGTGGTGGTGGAGCGGCAGGACGAGCCGATGATCGCCGCCGTGAAGGAGTTCGGGTTCACCCCGGTCCTCTGCGACTTCCGCAACTTCAACAGCTTCGGCGGCTCGTTCCACTGCGCCACGCTGGACGTGCGGCGGCGCGGCACCCTGGAGTCCTACTTCTGACCACCCCGAACCACGAACCGATCTCCGTCGGTGCTTACGAGGGAGTGCCATGCGCGTCTGGAGGGTCTCGTCGCGGGACGGCCTGCTGGTGGCCTACAGCCTCGCCCACTTCGCGGTCCTGTTCTGGTGCGCCGCCGCCTGGGAGCAGGCCGGCTGGCCGGCCCGCGTGGCGCACGTCGGCCTGCTCGCCGTGATGACCGCGTACAACATCATCGTCGTGTCGCACCTGTTCACCCACCTGCCGTGGTTCGCCTCGGCCCGGCTGAACGCGGTGGCGTCGGCGCTGAACTCGGTCGACATCGGGCAGTCCGTGCAGGCGTACGGGTTGATGCACGTGCGCAACCACCACCGGTACAACAACGACGCCCCGGGGGAGGGCGGCGACACGCGGGACCTGTCCTCCACGTACCGGGGCGGCGAGAACGGGGAGCACGCGCCGCTGCTGCGCTACGCGGTCGGCGGGGCCGTGCAGTCGCTGCGCGACCGCGTCCGCGAGCTGCCGCTGCTCGTGGGGCTGACCGGGCCCGGTGCCGGTGAACGCGCGCTGATCTCGCTGGCCTGGCGCCGGGAACCCCGGCGCAGCCGGGAACTCCGCCAAGTCCGGGTCGACCGCGCGGTGTGCTGGCTGTCGCTGGCCGCGCTCACGGCGATCTCCTGGCGGTGGACCCTGTTCGGCTACCTGCCGGCCTACTTCCTCGCGCTGGTCATGGTGAACGTGCAGAACTACTACCGGCACTACGGCGCCGACCCGCACAACCGGGCCGCCGACTCGGTCAGCCACTACGGCCGGTTGTACAACCTGCTCGCGTTCAACGACGGCTACCACCAGGAGCACCACCTCAACCCGGGCGCGCACTGGTCGCAGCTGCCGGCCGTGCGGCGGCGGCACCGGGCGCGGCTGGACGCGCAGCCCCGGGTCGTCAGCCCGCTGCCCGCCATGCTGGGGTTCCTGCACGCCCGCCGGCCGCTGCTGCACCGCGACCGGGCGGACGGAGGACGTCCGTGACCATCACCGGCAGGTCGCTGCCGCGCGCCTCGTTCCGGGTGCACCAGACCACCCGGGTCGTGGACCACGACGCCGTGTCGCGCGTGCTGCGCGGCGAACTCGCCGCCTACCGGGTCCGCTCGTACCTGCCCGCGGCGGACTGCGCGCGCATCGTCGCGAACTTCTGGTCGCCCGCGATGTCCCGCACGCCGCGCTACGGCGACGGGGTCGGCGGGGTCGAGGGCTACATCGTCGGCGCGTCGCACGTCGACAACACCACCGAGGAGTACCTGGCCTCGGTGGAGCGGTCGGCGGGCGCGGTGCGCGACCTCTACCGGGGGACCACCGACCCCGTCGCCGGCTTCCGCTCCTCGCTGGCGGCCCACGGGGTCGTCCCGGCGGCACGGGCGGCCCGGCACCGCGGGATGCCGGCCGGGGACTCGAAGGCCGTCTGCTGGAACCAGGAGGGGGAGTTCCTGCTGCGACCGCACGACGACCTGGCCCAGCTCGGCGACCCCCGCCAGGCCGGGTTCGAGATCCAGCGGCTGCGCCGCGTGCTGGCGGTCAACGCCTACCCGCAGGTCGTCGACGGCACCGGGCAGCTCAAGCTGTGGAACGTCGAGCCGGACGAGACCTCCCGGGAGCGGCTGGGACTGCTGCACAGCGGGTTCCCCTACCCGGTCGAGCTGCTGGCCGGCGTGCCGTCCGCGGTCGTCCCGGTGGAGACCGGTGACCTCTGCGTCGTCAACGGCAACCTCGTGCACGCCGTGCTGGGCGGCGGACCCGCCGGCCGGGACCGGGAGCGGCTGCTGCTGACCTGCTTCACCGGGGTGGACGACCGCGGTGACCTGATCTGGTGGACCTGACGGGCCGTCAGCCGAGGTCGGCGGCCCGTTCGCACACGTACCGGGCGGCCACGACGTCCTCGACCGCGAGGCCCAGCGACTCGAACACCGTCACCTCGTCGTCGCCGCCGCGACCGGGGTGCCCGCCCAGCAGCACCTCGCCGATCTCGGCCCGGATGTCCGACGCCGCGAAGTGGCCCTCCGCCATCGCCGACAACAGGTCCCCGGACTCGACGAGGGCCGACTCGCGGCTGTCCACGAACACGCGGGCCCGTCCCACCAGGTCCCCGGCCAGCTCGCGGCGGTCGGGGAACACCGCGCCGACCGCGTTGACGTGCGCGCCCGCCGCCACCTCGCCGGCCCCCAGCAGCGGCGTCGGGCTCGACGTGGTGGTGCAGATCAGGTCGGCGCCGGCGACGGCCTCGGCCACCGAAGCGGCCCGCACCACCGGGTGGCCGACGGCCCACTCCGCGAAGGCGCGGGCGCGGTCCGGGTCGCGGCTCCACACCCGGACCTCCCGCAGGTCCCGCACCAGCGCGAGGGCCGTCAGGTGGGCCCGCGCCTGCGTGCCGGACCCGAGCAGCGCCAGGACGCCGGCGTCGGGGCGGGCGAGCGCGTCGGTGGCGACCGCGGACACCGCGGCCGTGCGGATCGCGGTCAGGCTGGTGCCGTCGACCACGGCGAGCGGTACCGCGGTGTCGGGGTCGAGCACGAGGACGAGCCCGGGGTGCGGGTCCAGGCAGCGGGCCGGGTTGCCGGGTTTGACGGCGATGGCCTTCACCCCGAACACGCCGCGCCCGTCGCCGAACGGGACGAAGGCGGGCATCACGGCGAGCAGGTCGCCGCCGGCCCCGGGCACCACGGTGCGCACCGGCTGGTTCACCCGGCCGGCGCTGAACGAGCGGAGCGCGTCGCGCATCAACGGGATGGCCGCGCTCATCGGCAGCAGCTCCCGGACGGCGTCCCCGTCGAGGTTCCTCACGTGCACCTCCTGTGGTCACAGCGGAAGGGACCGGCCGATGATCTCCTTCATGATCTCGGTGGTGCCCGCGTAGATGCCCTGCACCCTGGCCTGCACGTAGGCCCGGCCGACCAGGGAGTCGGCGGCGTACCCGTAGCCGCCGTGCAGTTGCAGGCAGCGGTCCACCACGTCGGCGCACAGGTCCGTGTTCCACCACTTCGCCATCGCCGCCTGCTCCGGGGTCAGCTCGCCCCGGTCGTGCTCCACCACGCACCGGTCGGTGAAGACGCGGGCGACCTGGACCGCGGTGGCCATCTCGGCCAGCCGGAACCGGTTGTGCTGGAACTGGCCGATCGGCCGGCCGAACGCGGACCGCATCCCGCAGTACCGCAGGGTCTCGGCCAGCACCTGCTCGGCCAGCGCGAGCGAGGTGACCGCCACCGACAGGCGTTCCCGGGGCAGGTACCGCATCAGGTGGCGGAAGCCCCCGCCGGCCTCGCCGAGCAGGTTCGCCCGGGGCACCAGCACGTCGTCGAAGGTCATCCCCACGGTGTCCAGCGAGTGCAGGCCGATCTTGGCCAGCGGCGCGCCCACGGTCAGCCCCGGCAGCGGCGGCTCCAGCACCAGCAGGCTGGCCGACCGGGGGCCGGCCGCCGGGTCGAGCGCGGCCACCAGGACCAGCCCGGCCAGCAGGCCGTGGGTGACGAAGGTCTTGCCGCCCCGCAGCCGGTAGTGGTCGCCCTCCCGGTGCGCGGTGGTGGTGATCGCCGCGACGTCGCTGCCGGTGCCCGGTTCGGTGATGGCGATGGCGGAGATCAGCTCGCCCGTGCAGAACCCCGGCAGCCAGCGGCTCTTCTGCTCCGGCGTGCCCAGGTCGTCCAGGTAGCCGCCGACGACCTCGCTGTGCAGGTTGAAGGCCGGGCTCAGCGTGCCGGCCCGGGCCATCTCCTCGCCCCGCACCACGTGGTAGCGGTAGTCCCGGACCCCGCCGCCGCCGTACTCGACGTCGATCTCCGGGGCCAGCAGCCCCTGCCGCCCCGCCGCGAGCCAGACCTCCCGGTCCACGACACCCGCCTGTTCCCACCGGGCCAGGTTCGGCGTGACCTCGCGGGCGACGAACTCCCGGACGACCTCCCGGAACGCCCGGTGGTCGTCGGTGAAGATGCCGCGTTCCATCATCGCGCGCTCAGCCGCACCGACCGGCAGGTCGGCAGCAGGGTGCGCAGCCGCTGGATCATCACGTGGCAGTAGCTCGCGCTCTGCTCGACGGTGTGGTGGCGGGGGACCGGTACCTTGCCCTCGCGCGGGTGCTCGAAGCACAACCCGGTCGTGGGCTCGGCCACCAGCCCCAGCTCCACCGGCAGGTGCGCCAGCGCGGCGGGCAGCGAGACCACGAGCCTCGTTCCGCCGACCTCCAGCAGCGTCGCCTCGGTCAACCCGACGCCGGGGGCGCGGACCGGTTCGCGGTAGATGTACGGCCGGGCCACCAGGTCCAGGTCGGTGGCGCAGCGGGCGCCCGCGTCGGACCACCACGGCTGGGAACGGGCGAAGTCCAGCAGCAGCGCGTCGAAGGTGTGCCGGTGCGAGTGCAGCACGAGGTGCGCCGCCTTGCCGATGTTGAGCAGGTCGTAGTTGTCGGCGGTGGCCACCGAGTCCGCGACGAAGCGGCACAGCTCGTTGTCCGACCGCTGCCAGAAGTCCGTCGCCGCGGTGAAGAAGTCCTCGTACGACTGGACGCCGCGGCGGTCCAGGTACCGGGCGAGGTGGTAGGCGCCGCGGGCGTTGTAGAGGCTCTGCACCAGGTAGTAGAACCAGGTTCCCCGCTCGCACTCGGCCCGGTCCACCCACCGGGTCGCCACCACCACGTCGGCCTCCGCCACGGGGTCGGGCGCCCGCTCCACCTCGATGCCCATCGCCTCCCGCTGCTCGTGCAGCGCGGTGTTGTGCAGCAGCAGCTGCGGGTAGACGGTGAGGGTGTCCGCCTCCAGCCGGCACAGCCGGGCGATCCCGGCCTTGAAGGTCTCCAGCGTCTCGCCGGGCAGCGGCCAGATCATCTCGATGAAGGAGCTGATCCCCTTCTCGTTCAGGCTGCGCTGCAGTTCGGTGTAGGTCTCCTCCCGGATGTTCTGCCGGTCGACCAGCCGCAGCGCCTCGGTGTTCACCGTCTGCAACGAGATGGGCTGGCTGGTGACCAGGCCGCCGCGCACCAGGATCTCGGTGATCTCGGCGACCCGTTCCGGCCGGTTCTTCGCGGCGGCCAGCACCATCGAGGTGGGGGAGCCGAACTCCTGCCGGCAGCTCACGAGGTACCTGCTCAGCTCCACGTCCCGGGGCGACAGGCCCCAGTTGGCGTCGGCGATGAAGACGCTGGCCACGCCGTGCTCGGCGATCCACCGCATGTCCCCGCGCACCCGCTCCTCGTCGAACTTGTAGACCTTGGAGTTCGTCGCCGCGCCCCAGAAGCAGAACCCGCAGTGGAACGGGCAGCCGCGGTTGGTCTCCAGCACCGTGAACGTGTAGTCCTGGCCGTCGAACAGACCGGCGGCGAACGGGGACGGCACGTCGTCGAGGGTGCGCAGCCGCGGCGGGGTGTCGGTGGTCACCAGCTCGCCGCCGGCGCTCCGGAAGGTTACGCCCGAGACCTCGGTGAGGTCCGGCTCGTCGACGAGCACCTGCCGGAGGAACTCGTAGCAGGGCTGCTCGCCCTCGCCGTTGCACACCACGACGTTGCCGGCGCCGGCCGGGATGTAGTCCGCGCCGTGGTTCATCACCTGCGCCCCGCCGAGCAGGAACCAGGCGTCGGGCCGCGCGGCCAGCAGGCCCGCCAGCAGCCGCCGGACCAGCCCGGTGTTCCAGATGTAGCAGCTGAACGCGTAGACGTCGCTGCGCAGGTCCAGCAGGTCGGCGAGGATCAGCCCGGGGTCCTGGCGCAGGCTGCGGGAGTAGGTCCGGAAGTCCACCGACGCCGCGACGACCGGGTCCTCCATCGCGTACGCCTGGAGGTAGCCGGACACCAGCGGGACCGTGTTGTCGTAGACCGAGAGCTCCACGAAGGTGACGCGCTTGCTCACCAGGACACCGCCGTGGGCCGTCGTCCCCGCAGCACGGCCGCGAGGTCCCCGAGCACGGGGTGGTCGTAGACGTCGTCGGGGCGCAGGACGAGCCCCCGGCGCCGCGACCGGCTGACCAGCCGGCTGAGCCGCAGCGAGTCCCCGCCGACCTCGAAGAAGTTGTCGTGCGGGTGGACCTCGGTGGCGTCCAGGACCTCCAGCCACGCCTCCGTCAACGCGCGTTCCACGTCGTCCCCGGGTTCCGGCGGCGGCTCGGTCCCCGGTGGGCGCAGCGGCAGTCGGGCCAGGGCCCGCCGGTCCACCTTGCCGTGCTCGGTCACGGGCAGCTCGTCGGTCGGCACCACCACCGCCGGCACCAGGTAGTCCGGCAACCGCTCCTGGAGGAAGCGGCGCAGCGCCGCCGGGTCCATCGGGCCGTCGCCGGCGGTGACGTAGGCGATCAGCTGCCGGTCCCGACCGACGACGACCGCGCGGCCGACGTCCGGGTGCGACCGCAGCACCGGCTCGACCTCGCCGGGGTCCACCCGGATGCCCCGGACCTGCACCTGGTCGTCGACCCGGCCGAGGAAGTGCAGCTGCCCGTCCGGCGCGCGGCGCACCAGGTCGCCGGTGGCGTAGGCGCGGGCCCCGGGTACCGCGCTGAACGGGTCGGCCCGGAAGCCGTCGCGCTCCGGCTCGCCCAGGTACCCCCGGGCCACGCCGACGCCACCGAGGTGCAGCTCGCCCGGCTCGCCGTCGGCGACCGGCCGGCGCAGCTCGTCCAGCACGTAGGCGAGCACGCCCGGTATCGGTGTGCCGATCGGCGGCGGTTCGCCCGGCGGACCGCCCGGGAGCACCTCGCAGCACGTGGCCACGACCGTGCACTCGGTCGGCCCGTAGTTGTTGTGCAGCCGGAAGGGCAGCCCCGCACGCGGGTGGGCGGTGAGCCGGTCGCCGCCGACCAGCACGTCCCGCAGGGCGGCGTCGTCCGGCCACGGCAGCTCCAGCAGCTCCTCGGCCAGCGGTGTGGGCACGAAGGCGGTGGTGATCCCGGAGCGGCACAGCCACCCCAGCAGCTCGGTCGGGGCGGTCAGCAGGGCCGGCTCCACGACGTGCAGCGCGGCCCCGGCCGCCAGGCACGGCCAGACCTCCAGCGCGAAGGCGTCGAACGAGGGGCGGGCCAGCTGGGTGAGGTGGTCCCCCGGGCCCACCCCGTAGCGCCGGAGGTACCAGTCCACGAGGTTGGTCAGGCCGGCGTGCCCGACCAGCACCCCCTTGGGCGCCCCGGAGGAGCCGGAGGTGTAGTTGAGGTAGGCCACGGCGTCGTCCGGCACGGGCTCGGGCGCCCGCGGCGGTGCGCCGACCAGCAGCGGGCGCCGCGCGGTCGTCACGTTCACCGGCGACAACCCGTCCACCGCCCCGGTGGCCCACAGGTCGGGGTGGGTGATCACCACCCGGGCCCCGCTGTCGTCGAGCAGCAGGCGGGTCCAGGCGGCCGGCTGCCGGACGTCGAGCACCAGGTACGCGGCGCCGGCCGCCAGCACGGCCGCCGCGGCGACCACGCAGTCCACCGAGCGGTCCAGGTACACCGCGACCCGTTCGTCCCGCCGGACCCCGAGCCGGCGCAGCCGGTCGGCCAGGACGTCCACCCGCTGCTGGAACTCGCCGTAGGTGACCGAGGTGCGTTCGTCCACGACGGCGAGCGCCGCCGGGCGGCGGGCCGCCCACCCCGCGATCCGTTCCGGGACGGTGGCGCGGCGGGCGCCGTCCGTTCGCGGGCTCTGGCTTTCCTCCAGCACTCGGGGCCTCCTCGCGTGGTGGAGCGACACCGTCGAGTCTGCGAGGAACCGTGCGCGGGTGACCATGGGACCTTCGTCCCGCCACCGGTCGTCGTGAGCGGCGCTCGTCTTCCGGTGATCGGGACCAAGGTCCCATGGTCCGCCCCGCTCCGCCGGTCCAAGACTGGGAGCCGGGAAGTCCGCGTCACCGCGTGAGGGGGCCGTCGGGTGCAGGCGATCTGGCAACGGAGCTGTTCGTGCTGAGGGAGCGACCGACCGCCCCGGACCTGGTCGCGGTGTTCCAGGCGCAGGCGCGTGCGACACCGGGGGCCGTGGCGGTCGTCTCCGGGGACACCGCGCTCACCTTCCGCCGACTCGACTCCCGGGCGAACCGGCTCGCGCACCTGCTCGTCGCCGAGGGGGTGGGCGCGGAACGCGTCGTCGCGCTGATGCTCCCCCGGTCGGCCGAGGCGGTCGTCGCGCTGCTGGCCGTGCTGAAGGCGGGCGGCGCCTGCCTGGCGATCGACCCGCGGTACCCCGCCGACCGCGTCGACCACCTGCTCGGTGACGCCGGACCGGTGCTGCTGCTCGCCGACCGCGGCACGGCGGCGCGGGTGCCGGCCGGGAACGGCACCCCGGTGGTGGTGCTCGACGACCCCGTCACCGTCGCCGCGGTCGACGGCTCCCCGGACGCCGACCTCCCGCCGGTGGACCCGGCGCAGGCGGCGTACGTCATCTACACCTCCGGGTCCACCGGGCGACCCAAGGGCGTGGTCGTCAGCCACGGCAACGTGCTCAACAGCTTCCACGGCTACCGGGAGAACGCCTACGCGATGTCGCAGCGGTCGGTCGGCGACCGACCGCTGCGGGTCGCGCTGACGGCCTCGCTGTCCTTCGACGCGTCCTGGAGCCACCTGTTCGCGATGTTCGCCGGGCACGAGCTGCACGTCGTGGACGACGCCGTCTGGGCGGACCCGGGCGCGGCGGTCGCCCACCTCGTCCGGCACCGGGTCGACCACATCGGCAGCACGCCCTCGTACGCGGGGCTGCTGCTGGCCCACGGCCTGCTGGCCCACCCCTGGCGGCCGGTCACCGTCGGGGTGGGCGGCGAGCCGGTGCCCCTGCGGCTGTGGGCGGAGCTGCGGGCGGCGGACGGCCTGAACTCCTACAACGCGTACGGCCCGACGGAGTGCACGATCGCCCCGCTCATCACCTCGCTGGAGGTGTCGCCGGAGCCGGTGCTCGCCGGACCCGTCCCCAACACCCGGGTCCAGGTGCTGGACGAGTGGTTGCGGCCGGCCGGGACGGGCGAGCTGTACGTGTCGGGCGCGGGCGTGGCCCGGGGGTACCTGGGGCGGCCCGCGCTGACCGCCGTGCGGTTCGTGCCCGATCCCCACGGACCGCCCGGCTCCCGGATGTACCGGACCGGGGACCTGGTCGCCCGGCGCGGCGCGGCGTTCGAGTTCCGCGGCCGGGCCGACGGGCAGGTCAAGGTGCGCGGGTTCCGCATCGAGCTGCCCGAGGTCGAGGCGGTGCTCGGCGAGCACCGGGCTGTCGGCCAGGTCGCGGTGGTCGTGCGGGAGGACCGGCCGGAGGACAAGCGCCTGGTGGCGTACGTGGTGCCGGCGGGGGAGCGGGTGCGGCCGGAGCAGGTGCGGGAGCACGCGCGGAGCCGGTTGCCGGAGTACATGGTGCCGTCGGCCGTCGTCGTGCTGGACAGCCTGCCGATCGGGGTCAACGGCAAGGTCGACCCGTCCGCGCTGCCCGTGCCCGACGCGCCCCCGGTCCTCGGCCGCGGCCCGGCCACGGCGCGGGAGGAGGCGCTGTGCGGGCTGTTCGCCGAGGTGCTGGGCCTGCCCGGGGTCGGGGTGGACGACGACTTCTTCGCGCTGGGCGGTCATTCGCTGCTGTCCACCCGGCTGATCTCCCGGGTCCGCACCGAGCTGGGCGCCGAGCTGACGCTGCGCACGCTGTTCGACCACCCGACCGTCGCCCGGCTCGCGACCGCGGTGGACACCACCGGGCCGACCCGACCGGCGCCGACCGCCGGCGCGCGCCCGCCCGTGGTCCCGCTGTCCTTCGCCCAGCACCGCCTGTGGTTCCTCGACCAGCTCGAAGGGCCGAACGCCACCTACAACGTCCTGCTGGCCTGGCGGCTGTCCGGTCCGCTCGACCACTCGGCGCTGCGGGCCGCGCTGACCGACGTGACGGCCCGCCACGAGAGCCTGCGGACGGTCTTCCCGCAGGTCGAGGGCGTTCCCCGCCAGGTGGTCCTGGACGCGGTGGCGGCGGTGGAGGTCAGGCCGGTCGACGACCTGGCCGCGGCGCTGACGGCGATCGGGCGGCACGGGTTCGACCTCGCGGCGGAACCGCCGGTGCGGACGGCGTTGCTCGAACTCGCGCCGGACGAGCACGTGCTGGTGCTGCTGGTGCACCACATCGCCGCCGACGGCTGGTCCGTGCGCCCGCTGGCCCGGGACCTCGCCGCCGCCTACGCGACGCGCCGCCGGGGCGCGCGGCCGGACTGGGCGCCGTTGCCGGTGCAGTACGCGGACTACGCGCTGTGGCAACGGCAACTGCTGGGCGACCCGTCCGACCCGGCCAGTCCCTTCGCCACCCAGCTCGCGTACTGGACCGGGGCGCTGGCCGGGCTGCCGGACCGCCTGCGCCTGCCGGCCGACCGGCCCCGCCCGGCCGTCCCGTCCTACCGGGGCGGCACCGTGCGGATGCGGTTCGACCCGGCCCTGCACCGGGACCTGGCGGCGCTGGCCCGGCGGCTCGGGGCGAGCGTGTTCATGGTGTTGCAGGCGGGGTTGGCCGCCCTGTTCACGAAGCTCGGTGCCGGTGAGGACATCCCGGTGGGCTGCGCGATCGCCGGTCGCACCGACCAGGCGTTGGACGACCTGGTCGGGTTCTTCGTCAACACGTTGGTGCTGCGGACGAGCACCGCCGGCGACCCCACGTTCGCCGAGCTGGTCACGCGGGTCCGGGAGACGGCGCTCGACGCCTACGCCCACCAGGACCTGCCGTTCGAGTGCCTGGTCGAGGCGCTCAACCCGGAGCGGTCGCTCGCCCACAACCCGTTGTTCCAGGTCATGCTGGTGCTGGACAACGACCCCCGGGCCGAGTTCGCGCTGCCCGGGCTGGACGTCGACCAGCTCCCCCCGCCGGGCAACGCCGCCAAGTTCGACCTGGCCTTCCGGCTGACCGAACGGCCCGAGCTGACCGGGGTACTGGAGTACGCCACCGACCTGTTCGAGCACGCCACCGCCGAGGCGCTGGTGCACCGGTGGCAACGCCTGCTGGCCGAGGCCGTCGCCGACCCCGACCGCCCGCTGCGCCGGTTCGGCGTCGCCCCGCTCGCCACCCCCCGCCCGGACACGCCCGCCGTCGTGGCGGACGAGTTCGGCCGACCGCCGCGCACGCCCCGGGAACAGGTGCTGTGCGACCTGTTCGCCGAGGTGCTGGGCCTGCCCCGGGTCGGGGTGGACGACGATTTCTTCGCGCTGGGCGGCCACTCGCTGATGACCACCCGGCTGGTCGCCCGGATCAGGGCGACGCTGGGCGTGGAGCTGCCGCTGCGCGTGCTGTTCCAGCGGCCCACGGTGGCCGGTGTCGCCGGCTGCCTGGCCGCCGCCGGTCCGGTCCGCCCGGCCCTGACCGCGGGCGAACGCCCGGGTGTCCTGCCGCTGTCGTTCGCCCAGCACCGGTTGTGGTTCCTCGACCAGCTGGAGGGCCGGAGCACCAACTACAACATCCCGTTCGCGCTGCGGCTCTCCGGGCGGCCGGACCTCTCGGCGCTGCGGGCCGCGCTGACCGACGTGATGGCCCGCCACGAGAGCCTGCGGACGGTTTTCCCGCAGGTCGACGGCGTCCCGCACCAGCAGGTCGTGGACGCGGTGGCGACGCTGGAGGTCAGGCCGGTGGACGACCTGCCGGCCGCGGTGGAGGGCGTGACGCGGCGCCGGTTCGACCTGGCCGCGGAACTGCCGATCCGGACGGTGCTGTTCGAGTCGGCCGCCGACGAGCACGTGCTGCTGCTGGTGGTGCACCACATCGTGGCCGACGGCTGGTCGATGTCCCCGCTGTCCCGCGACCTGGCCACGGCCTACGCCGCCCGGTGCGGGGGGAGGGCCCCCGAGTGGTCGCCGCTCCCGGTGCAGTACGCGGACTACACGCTGTGGCAGCGCGGCCTGCTGGGCGACCAGTCCGACGAGGACAGCCTGGCCGCGGCGCAGTTGGCCTACTGGACCGGGGCGCTGGCCGGGCTGCCCGACCAGCTGGAGCTGCCCGCGGACCGCCCCCGCCCGGCCGTGTCGACCTACCGGGGCGAGTGCGTGCCGGTCCGGCTGGAGGCGTCGCTGCACCGGGACCTGGTCGCCCTCGCCCGCCGGTGCGGGGCGACCGCGTTCATGGTGCTGCAGGCGGGGCTGGCCGCCCTGTTCACGAAGCTCGGCGCCGGCGAGGACATCGCGCTGGGCAGCCCGATCGCCGGTCGCACCGACCAGGCGCTGGACGACCTGGTCGGGTTCTTCGTCAACACGTTGGTGCTGCGGACCGACACCTCCGGCGACCCGACCTTCGCCGAGCTGGTCACGCGGGCCCGGGAGACCGCGCTGGACGCCTACGCCCACCAGGACGTGCCGTTCGAGTACCTGGTCGAGGTCCTCAACCCCACCCGCTCCCTGTCCCACCACCCGTTGGTCCAGGTCATGCTCGCCCTGGACACCGCGCCGCGCGCCCGGTTCGCGCTGTCCGGCCTGGACGTCGACCTGCTGCCGACCCCGACCGTCACCGGCGCGTTCGACCTGGCGTTCAGCCTGTCCGAGGAGCACGGTCCGGACGGCTTCCCGGAGGGGGTCGTCGGCACCGTCGAGTACTCGACGGACCTGTTCGACGAGGCCACCGTGACCACGCTGCTCGCGCGGTGGCGACGCCTGCTGACCGCGGCGGTCGCCGCCCCGGACGACCCGCTCAGCCGGGTCGACGTGCTGAGCGCGGACGAACTGCGCCACCTGGCCGACCACAACGACACCACCGCCCCGGTCCCGACCGACACCCTGCCCGCCCTGTTCGCGGCCCAGGCGGCGCGCACCCCCGACGACACCGCCGTCGTCTCCGGTGACACCACCCTCACCTACGCGCAGCTCAACGCCCGCGCGAACCGGCTGGCCCGGCTGCTCGCCGACCGGGGGGTCGGTCCGGAGTCACTGGTCGCACTGCTCCTGCCGAGGTCCGCCGACGCGGTCGTGGCGATCCTGGCGGTGCTCAAGGCCGGTGGCGCCTACGTGCCGATCGACCCCGGCGACCCGCCCGCCCGGATCGACGCCGTGCTCGACGGCGTGCGGCCCGCCTGCGTGCTGACCGCCACCGCGGTGGCCGCGGCGGTCGGGTACCCGGACACCGACTTCGAGGTGCCCGTCCACCCGGAGCACCCGGCGTACGTGATCCACACCTCCGGCTCCACCGGCGTGCCCAAGGCCGTGGTCGCCACCCACCGCGGCATCGCCAACCTGTTCCACCACCACCGGGCGAACCTGTTCGCGCGGACCGCGGCGAAGGCCGGCCGTCGACGGCTGCGCGTCGCCCAGACCTCCTCGCTGTCGTTCGACGCCTCCTGGGACCAGCTGCTGTGGGTCTTCGCCGGGCACGAGCTGCACGTGGTGGACGACGCCACCTGGTCCGACCCCGGCGAGTTCGTGCGCCACGTCGCCGAGCGGCGCATCGACTACCTGGACACCACGCCGTCGTACCTGCGGCACCTGGTGGCCGAGGGGCTGCTCGACGGGCCGGACCGGCACCCGGTGACGGTCATGGTGAGCGGCGAGGCCATCTCCGGGCAGTTCTGGTCGGAGCTGCGCGCGAGGCCGGGGACGCTCGCGTTCAACTTCTACGGCCCGACCGAGTGCGCCGTGGACTCGCTCACCGCGTCACTGGGCGACTCACCCGACCCCGTGCTGGGCCGCCCGGTGGCCAACACCCGGACCCACGTGCTGGACGCGGCGCTGCGACCGGTGCCCCCGGGGGTGGTGGGGGAGCTGTACGTGGCCGGCGTCGGGCTGGCACGCGGCTACCTGGGGCGACCCGGGCTGACGGCCGGGCGGTTCACGGCCGACCCGTTCGGCCCGCCGGGGACCCGGCTGTACCGGACCGGGGACCTGGTCCGGTGGCGCGCCGGCGGGCTGGAGTTCGTGGGCCGGGCCGACGACCAGGTCAAGCTGCGCGGGTTCCGGGTCGAGCCGGGCGAGGTCGAGGCGGTGCTGCGCGAGCACGACGGGGTCGACCAGGCCGTGGTGGTGGTGCGCGAGGACCGCCCCGGGGATCAGCGCCTGGTCGCCTACGTCGTGACGACGCGGCAGCCGGAGGTGCTGCGGGCGTACCTGCGGGAGCGGTTGCCGGACTACCTGGTGCCGTCGGCGTTCGTGGTGCTGGAGGGCCTGCCGTTGACCGCCGCCGGCAAGCTGGACCGGGCCGCGCTGCCGGTGCCGGAGGCGCCGCCCGCGGTCGGCCGGGCGGCGCGGACCCCGCAGGAGCAGGTGCTGTGCGGGCTGTTCGCCGAGGTGCTGGGCGTGCCCCGGGTCGGCGTGGACGACGATTTCTTCGCGCTGGGCGGGCATTCGCTGCTGGCGACCCGGCTGGTGGCCCGCGTGCGTGCGACCCTCGGCGTGGAACTGGGGCTGCGGCTCGTGTTCGAGGTTCCGACGGTGGCCGGTCTGGCGGCCGGCCTGGACCGGGTGGGCCGGGCCCGGCGGGCGTTGACGGCGGGGGAGCGACCGGCCGCGGTGCCGTTGTCGTTCGCGCAGCAGCGGCTGTGGTTCCTGGACCAGGTGGAGGGCCCCAACTCCACCTACAACGTGTCGCTCGCCCTGCGCCTGGTCGGCGAGCTGGACCGCGGCGCGCTCCAGGCGGCGCTGCGCGACGTCGTGCTGCGGCACGAGAGCCTGCGCACGGTCTTCCCGCAGGTGGAAGGCGTGGCGCACCAGGAAGTCCTGGACCGCGCCCCGACCCTGGGCGTCACGCGGGTCGACGACCTGCCGGCGGCGCTGTCGGCGGCCGTGGAGCACCACTTCGACCTCGCCTCGGAGCTGCCGATCCGGACCGAGCTGTTCGAGCTGGCCCCCGACGAGCACGTGCTGCTGATCCTGGTGCACCACATCGCCGCCGACGGCTGGTCGTTGAGCCCGCTGGCGCTGGACCTGGCGCAGGCGTACGCGGCCCGGCGGCAGGGGCGGCGACCGTCGTGGGCGCCGCTCCCGGTGCAGTACGCGGACTACACGCTGTGGCAGCGCGGCCTGCTGGGTGACCGGTCCGACGGGGGCAGCGCCTTCGCCGAGCAGCTGGACCACTGGACCCGGGCGCTGGCCGGGCTGCCCGACCAGCTGCGGCTGCCCACCGACCGCCCGCGTCCCGCGATCGCCTCGCACCGCGGCGACCACGTCCTCGTCCGGTTGGACGCCGAGCTGCACGCCGGACTGGCGGAGCTGGCCCGCCGGTGCGGGGCGAGCGTGTTCATGGTGCTGCAGGCGGGGCTGGCCGCCCTGCTGACCAAGCTGGGCGCCGGCGAGGACATCCCGGTGGGGTGCCCGATCGCCGGTCGCACCGACCAGGCGTTGGACGACCTGGTCGGGTTCTTCGTCAACACCCTGGTGCTGCGGACCGACACCTCCGGCGACCCCGCCTTCGGCGACCTGGTCAAGCGGGTCCGGGAGACCGCCCTGGACGCCTACGCCCACCAGGACGTGCCGTTCGAGTACCTGGTGGAGGTCCTCAACCCCGCCCGCTCCCTGTCCCGGCACCCCCTCTTCCAGGTCGTGCTGGCGCTGCACAACGCCCCGCAGACCGACTTCGCCCTGCCCGGCCTGGACGTCGGGTTCGTGCCCGCGCCCACGACCACCGCCAAGTTCGACCTGTCGTTCGACCTCACCGAACGGCGCGGCCCCGGCGGCGTCGCCGGGGGCATCGGCGGGGTCCTGGAGTACGCCGCGGACCTGTTCGACCGGACCGGCGTCGAGGACCTCGTGGCCCGCTGGGTGCGCGTGCTGGAAGCGGCGGTCGCGGACCCCGGGGTGCCGATCAGCCGGGTCGACGTGCTCAGCGCCGAGGAACGACGTTGGTTGCACGCCTGCAACGACACCGACGCGCCGGTCCCCGCGACCGGCCTGCCGGCGATGTTCGAGGCCCGGGTGCGGGCCACCCCGGACGCCCCGGCCGTGGTGTTCGAGGAGACCGCGGTCACCTACGCCCAGCTCAACGCCCGGGTCAACCGGTTGGCGCACGCCCTGGTCGCCCGCGGTGCCGGCCCCGAGCAGGTCGTGGCGCTGGCGCTGCCCCGGTCGGCGGAGATGGTCGTCGCGTTGCTGGCCGTGTTCAAGACCGGCGCCGCCTGCCTGCCGGTGGACCCGGAGTACCCGGCCGAGCGGATCTCGTTCATGCTCGCCGACGCCCGGCCGTCGCTGTTGCTGACCCACGCCGCTTTCGCGCCGCCGGGCGTGCCCCTGCTGGTGGTGGACGACCCCGTGACCGCCGCCGGGATCGCCCGCTGCCCGGAGACCGACCCCGGCCCGCGGGCGGACCACGCGAACGCCGCGTACGTGATCTACACCTCCGGCTCCACCGGCACCCCCAAGGCCGTGGTCATGTCCGCCGGTGGCCTGCTGAACCTCCTGCTGTGGCACCGCACGGCCTTCCCCGGCGGTCCCGGGGCCCGCACCGCGCAGTTCACCGCGCTCAGCTTCGACGTGTCGGTGCAGGAGGTCCTGTCCACCCTGGTGCACGGGAAGGCGCTGGTGGTGCCGACCGACGAGGTGCGGCACGACTCCGCCCTCCTGGCCGGGTGGCTGGACCGGCACGGGGTCACGGAGCTGTTCGCACCGAACCTGGTGCTGCGCGGCCTCGCGCAGGCCGCCAACGAGCAGGGTCTGAGCCTGCCCCGCCTGCTGGACATCGCGCAGGGCGGGGAGCCGCTGGTCCTGGACGACGAGGTGCGCGAGTTCCTCCGCCGCGCCCCGGGCCGGCGGCTGCACAACCACTACGGCCCGTCCGAGACGCACGTCGTCACCACCTACCGGGTGCCCGAGGACCTCGACTGCCCGCAGCCGGCACCGATCGGCCGGCCCATGCCGAACTCCCGCGTGCACGTGCTGGACCCCGCGTTGCGGCCGGTGCCGCCGGGCGTGGTGGGGGAGCTGTACGTCAGCGGCCTGTCCGTGTCCCGGGGGTACCTGCGCCGGCCGGGGCTGACCGCCCAGCGGTACGTGGCCGACCCCCACGACCCGGCCGGCGGCCGGATGTACCGGACGGGGGACCTCGTCCGCTGGCACGGCGGCGAGCTGGAGTTCGTCGGCCGGGTCGACCACCAGGTGAAGGTGCGCGGCTTCCGGGTCGAGCCGGGGGAGGTCGAGGCGGTGCTGCGCGCGCACCCCGGCGTGGAGCAGGTCGCCGTGCTGGCGCGTGAGGACCGGTTGGTGGCCTACGTGGTGACGGCGGAACGGGGCGAGGTGCTGCGCGACTTCGCCCGCGACCGGCTGCCGGACTTCCTGGTGCCGTCGGTGTTCGTGCCGCTCGACCGCCTGCCGCTCACGGTGAACGGCAAGCTGGACCGGACCGCCCTGCCGGTGCCGGAGTCGGCCGCGGCACGCGGTCGCGCGCCGCGCACCCCGCAGGAGGAACTGCTCCGCGGGCTGTTCGCCGAGGTGCTGGGGGTCGCCCGGGTCGGTGTCGACGACGACTTCTTCGCGCTGGGCGGGCACTCCCTGCTGGCCACGCGGTTGATCGCCCGCGTCCGGGCGACCCTGGGCGTGGAGGTGGGCCTGCGCGCCCTGTTCGACACCCCGACGGTCGCGGGCGTGGCGCGGCTGGTGCGCGGCGCGGACGAGGCCCGGCCGCCGCTGACCGCCGGGGAGCACCCGGCTGTCATGCCGTTGTCCTTCGCCCAGCACCGGCTCTGGTTCCTGCACCGGTTGGGGGGCGTCAGCCAGAACATCGGCCTCACCCTGCGCCTGTCCGGCCGGCTGGACCGCGGCGCGCTGCGGGCCGCGCTCGCCGACGTGGTGACGCGCCACGACAGCCTCCGCACCGTGTTCCCGGAGGTGGACGGGGTCGCCCGCCAACAGGTCGTCGACACCGTCCCCTCGATGGTGACCACCCGGATCGGCGAGCCCGAGCTGTCGGCGGCGGTGGAGGAGGCGACGCGGTACCGGTTCGACCTGGCGACGGAGCCGCCGATCCGGACGACGTTGTTCGAGCTGGCCGAGGACGAGCACGTGCTGGCGCTGGTGGTGCACCACATCGCCGCCGACGGCTGGTCGATGCACCCGTTGTCGCACGACCTGGCCACGGCCTACGCCGCCCGGTGCGCGGACCGGGCGCCCGAGTGGGCCCCGCTCCCGGTGCGGTACGCGGACTACACGCTGTGGCAGCGCGGCCTGCTGGGCGACCAGTCCGACGAGAGCAGCCTGCTCGCGGAGCAGCTGGCCTACTGGACCGGGGCGCTGGCCGGGCTGCCCGACCAGCTGGAGCTGCCCACCGACCGCCCCCGCCCGGCCGTCAGTTCCCACCGCGGTGACGGCGTGCCGGTGCACCTCGACGCGGCCCTGCACCGCGACCTGGCGGCGCTGGCCCGGCGGCACGGCGCGAGCGTGTTCATGGTGCTGCAGGCGGGGTTGGCCGCCCTGTTCACGAAGCTCGGCGCCGGTGACGACATCCCGGTGGGGTGCCCGATCGCCGGTCGCACCGACCAGGCCCTCGACGACCTGGTCGGGTTCTTCGTCAACACCCTGGTGCTGCGGACCGACACCTCCGGCGACCCGACCTTCGCCGAGCTGGTCACGCGGGCCCGGGAAACGGCGCTGGACGCCTACGCCCACCAGGACGTGCCGTTCGAGTACCTGGTCGAAGCCCTCAACCCCACCCGCTCCCTGTCCCACCACCCGTTGGTCCAGGTCGTGCTGGCGTTGCAGAACGCGCCGGGACCGGACCTGTCCCTGCCCGGCCTCGACGTCGGCCAGGTCCCGACGCCCGTGACCACCGCCGAGTTCGACCTCGCGTTCAGCCTCTGGGAACGGCGCGGCCCCGACGGCGCGGCCGAGGGCGTGCGCGGTGTCGTCGAGTACAGCACCGACCTGTTCGACCGCTCCGGCGCGGAGACCCTCGTCACCCGCTGGACCACCCTGCTGCGGGCGTTGACCGCGGCGCCCGACCGCCCCCTCAGCCGGTTCGACGTCCTCACCGACGACGAGCGGGAACGGCTGCGCGCCTACGACGACACCGCCACCCCGGTCCCGACCGCGACCCTGGCGACCCTGTTCGAGCGGCAGCCGGCCGAGGCCGTGGCCCTCGTCGAGGCCGGGGTCGAACTGACCTACGGGGAGGTGGACGAGCGGGCCAACCGCCTGGCCCGGCTGCTGGTCGAGCGGGGGATCGGCCCGGAACGGGTCGTGGCGCTGCGGATGCGCCGGTCCGCCGAGCTGGTCATCGCCCTGCTGGCCGTGGTCAAGGCCGGCGGCGCGTACCTGCCGGTGGACCCGGACTACCCGGCCGAGCGGATCTCGTTCATGCTCGCCGACGCCCGACCGGCGCTGGTGCTGACCGGGATCCCCGACGACGCCGCGACACGTCCGGCCGACAACCCCGCGGTCCCGGTGCTGCCGACCAACTCCGCGTACGTGATCTACACCTCCGGCTCGACCGGGAAGCCGAAAGCGGTGGTCACCACGCACGCCGGTGTGGCGAGCCTCGCCGCGTCGCAGACCGGGCGGTACGCGATCGGGCCGGGCGACCGGGTGCTCCAGTTCTCCTCGCCCAGCTTCGACCTGTCGGTCATCGAACTGCTCATGGCGTTCCCGGCCGGAGCCGCCCTGGTGATCCCGCCGCCGGTCCCGCTGGCCGGCTCCGCCCTCGCCGAGGTGCTCGACGAGCAGCGGATAACCCACGCGTTCATCCCGACCGCGACGCTGACCACCGTGCCCGTGCGACCCCTGCCGGCGCTGCGCACCCTGGTGCTCGGCGGGGAGGCCACCCCGCCGGCGCTGGTGGCGGCCTGGGCCACCGGCCGCCGGGTGATCAACGCCTACGGGCCCACCGAGAGCACCGCCTGCGCCGGCACGACCGGCCCGCTGCCCGGCACCGCACCGCTGCCGCCGCCGCTCGGCAGGCCGGTGGCGAACGCCCGGATGCACGTGCTCGACGCCGGCCTGCGTCCCGTGCCGCCGGGCGTGGTGGGGGAGCTGTACCTCGGCGGCCCCGGCGTGGCGCGGGGCTACCTGCGCCGGCCCGCGTTGACGGCCGAACGGTTCGTGGCGGACGTGTCCGGCCCGCCGGGCAGCCGGCTGTACCGGACCGGGGACCTCGCGCGGTGGCGCCCGGACGGGGAGCTGGAGTTCGTGGGCCGGGCCGACCACCAGGTGAAGGTGCGCGGCTTCCGGGTCGAGCCGGGCGAGGTCGAGGCGGCGCTGCGCGAGCACCCCGACGTGGAGCAGGCCGTGGTGACGGTGAGGGAGGACCGGCTGGTGGCCCACGTGGTGCCGCCGGTGGACGGGCCGGTGCTGCGGCGGTTCCTGCGCGACCGGCTGCCCGAGTTCCTGGTGCCGTCGGTGTTCGTGCCGCTCGACGCCCTGCCGCTGTCGGTGAACGGCAAGCTCGACCGCGCCGCCCTGCCGGCGCCCGACCTCGCCCCCGGCGGGGGCCGGGCGCCGCGCACGCCGCAGGAGGAACTGCTCTGCGGGCTGTTCGCGGAAGTCCTCGGCGTGCCGGGGGTCGGCATCGACGACGACTTCTTCGCGCTGGGCGGGCACTCCCTGCTGGCCACCCGCCTGATCGCCCGCATCGGCGCGACCCTGGGCGTCGAACCGGGGCTGCGCACCCTGTTCGAGCGCCCGACCCCGGCCGAGCTGGCGACCCGCCTGGACGTGGACGACCCCGCCGCGGCGTTGGACGTGATCCTCCCCCTGCGGGCGCGGGGCGGTCGGGAACCGCTGTTCTGCGTCCACCCGGTCGGCGGTCTGGGCTGGACCTACAGCGGCCTGCTCCGGCACCTCGGCCCGGACCGCCCGGTCTACGCGGTGCAGGCCCGCAACCTCGCCGGGACCGGCCCCCTGCCGACCTCGGTGCGGCAGATGGCCGCCGAGTACGCCGACGAGATCCGCGCGGTGCAGCCGACCGGTCCCTACCACCTGCTCGGCTGGTCCTTCGGCGGTCTGGTCGCGCACGCCGTGGCCACCGAGCTGCACCGGCGCGGGGAGCGGACCGCCACGCTGGCCCTGCTCGACTCCACCCCGGTGTGCGACCTCCCCGAGAAACCGGTGCCCAGCGGACGCAGCGTCCTGGCCCTGCTGCTCCTGCTGTTCGGCACCCCGCGGGAGGACGAGCCCGTGCGGTTCGAGCTGGACGGCACCCCGGACACCGACGACCCGGTCACCTTCGAGCAGTTCACGGCCATCCTGCGCGGCCGGGGCAGCGCGCTGGCGAGCCTGTCCGAGCGGCACGTGACGGCCATCGCCGAGACCACGCTGAACAACACGCGGCTGGCCGCCGAGCACGTCCCGGACCTCTTCCCCGGCGACCTGCTGCTGTTCACGTCCACCCTGGACCCGCGGGTGGCCACCCCCGAGGCGTGGCGGCGCTACGTCGGCGGCGCCATCGAGGACCACGACGTCGTCAGCAGGCACCACCTCATGACCCGACCCGGCGCACTGGCCCGGATCGGGCCGCTCCTGGCCGCGAAACTCCGCTGAGGGGGACCGGATGCGAACGCCCGACCTGTACGTCGCGGGCCTCGGCGCCCACCTGCCCCCGCGGGTCGGCACGGCCGACGCCGTGTCCCGGGGCTGGTACCCCGCCGAGCGGGCCGACGCCGACGGCATCACCTCGGTGTGCGTCGCCGACGAGCACGTGGCGGCCGAGATGGCCGTGCTGGCGGCGAAGGAGGCGTTGGGCGGTGCGCCGCCGCCGGTGCGGGCGGTGCTGCACACCTACCTCGACTCCCAGGGCGCCCGGTACTGGTCCGCCGCGCCGTACGTGGCGGCGCGCACCCTCGGCGCCGGTGTCCCCGGCTACGACGTGCTCCAGTCCTGCAACGGCGGCCTGGCCGCGGTGGAGCTGGGCGCGCGGCTGCTCGCCGACGGTGGCGGCCACGTGCTGGTCACCGCGGCGGACCGGTTCGACGCGGCGGGCTTCGACCGGTGGAACTGCGACTCCCAGGCGGTGTTCGGCGACGGTGCCGGCGCGCTGCTGCTGAGCGCGCACGGCGGGTTCGCCCGGATCACCGCCATCGCCACCGGGTACGACAACGGCCTGGAGGCGGAGTCGCGCGGCGACGGGTTCCCGCCCGGTGCCGGGCCGGTGGACTTCACCGCGACGCGCGAGCGGTACCACGGCCACGTGCTGCCCGTGCACGAGCACGTGGAGCGGATCGGGGACGTGATCACGGAGACGTTCGAGCAGGTGCTGGACGAGGCCGGCACCACCGCCGCCCGGATCACCCGCGCGGTGCCGGTCGTGGCCACCCAACCGGTGCTCCTCGGCCTGTTCCACCGCATCCTCGGCATCGACGACGCACTGTCCACCTGGGACTTCGGTGCGACGACCGGGCACCTGGGCGCCGCCGACAACCTGGTCGGCCTGCACCACCTGGTGACGACGGGCGCCGTGGGCCCCGGCGACACGGTGCTGCTGGTCGGCGGCGGCAGCGGGTACGCCTGCACGCTGGCGGTCGTCGAGGTGACGGAGCGGGTGCCGTGAACACCTGGGAACGGCTGGCCGGGCACGACCCCGCCCGGCCCGCCGTGCACAGCGCCGAGGGGGTGACCACCTACGGCGAGCTCGCGGAGCGGGTGGACCGGTGCGCGGCGGTGTTGTCGGCACTGGGGCCGGCCCCCGGCGAGGTCTTGGCCGTGGAGGTGGACGAGGGCCTGCCGGCGGTGATCGCGCTGGTGGCCGCCCTGCGGGCCGAGGTGCCCTTCGCGTGGCTCACCCCCGCCTACCCGCCGCTGCGCCGCGAACAGGTGGTGCGGGACTGCCGGCCGGCGGCGCTCCTCGTCTGGAAAGCCGGGAGACCCGCCGCCCGCCGCCTCGGCGGCCGACCGGGGACGGTGCCGGCGGACACCGGCTGCGTGGTCTACACCTCGGGCTCCACCGGCACCCCCAAGGGGATCGTGCAACCCCGCGCCGCCCTCGACCAGTTCGCCCGCTGGTTCGCCGAGGAGCTGGCGCTGGCGCCGGGGAGCCGGGTGCTGCAGTGGGCCGCGATGACCTACGACGCCGCCTACGCCGAAGTGCTCGCGGCGCTGCACGCCGGGGCGACCCTGGTGGTGCCGTCCGCCGAGGAGAAGAGCGACCCGGCCCGGATCGCCGAGCTGGTCGCCGAGCAGCGGGTCAGCCACCTGCTCACCGTGCCCAGCCTGTGCCGGGCCCTGTTCGCCGCCCGCCCCGACCGGCCGCTGCCCGGGGTCGGCTCGCTGGGCCTGTTCGGCGAGGTGCTGCCGCCCGACCTGCTCGTGGCCGCCGCCCGGCACCTGCCCAACGCCGAGGTCCGCAACTTCTACGGCCCCACCGAGTGCACCCTCGCCACCTGGTACCGCGTGCCGGCCGGGTTCACCGGCGAGGTGGTGCCGGTCGGGCGGCCCGTGCCCGGCCGCGACGTCCTGCTGGACGGCACCGGGGTCGCCGAGGTCCTGGTCCGCTCGCGGTACCTCGCGCACGGCTACCTGGGGCGGGAGGAGGAGACGGCGCAACGCTTCCTGCCCGACCCGGGCGGCGACCCGGCGGTCCGGGTGTACCGCACCGGCGACCTCGGGCGGTACGACGCGGACGGGGAGCTGGTGTTCGTCGGCCGGCTGGACGACGAGGTGAAGATCCGCGGCGTGCGGGTCCGGCTCGGCGACGTCGAGGCGGCCCTGTCGACCGCGCCGGGGGTCGCCGAGGTGGCGGTGCGGCTGCACGGCGCCGGGCGGGTCGCGCCGGAGATCGTGGCCTACGTCGCCGCGCGCCCCGGCCGCCGACCGGACGTGACCGCGCTGCGCCGCCACGCGGTGCGCGCGCTGCCGCCGGTCATGGTGCCCGCCCACTACGTGCTGCTCGACGACCTGCCCCGCACGTCGACCGGCAAGGTGGACCGGGCGGCGCTGCCCGCGCCCGTGCCCGCGTCCCCCGGCGGCCCGCCCACCGGTGACCTGGAGCGGGAGCTGGCCAGCATCTGGCAGGAGGTCACCGGGCGCGCCGGGATCGGGGTGGACGACGACTTCTTCGGGGTCGGCGGCCACTCCCTGCTCGCCCCCCGGGTGGTGGCGCGGGTGCGGGCCCGGTTGGGCCTGGCCGTGCCCCAGCGGGCGGTGTTCGACCACTCCCGGTTCGCCGACTTCGCCGCCTACCTCACCACGCTGCGCACGCCCACGGAGGAGCAACCATGATCGTCCTCGACGGCTACGGCCTCAGCCCGGAACAGCTGTCCGCGATCGCCTTCGACGGCGAGCGGGTGGAGGTGGCGGCGGACAGCGCCGCGGCGCTGCGCGGCGCGTTCGACCGGGTGCGGCGCTGGGGCGAGGAGCGGGTGCCCGTCTACGGCGTCAACACCGGCTTCGGCGAGCTGGCGCACGTGGTGGTCGGCCCGGAGTGGCAGACCGCGCTCCAGGTGAACCTGCTGCGCAACCACGCGACCGGGGTCGGCGCGGTGTTCGACGAGCCGGTGACCCGGGCGATCCTGGCCGCCCGGCTGAACTGCCTGGTCCGCGGCTACTCGGCGGCCGGCCCGGCCGTGGTGGGGATGCTGGTGGAGTTCCTCAACCGCGGGGTGCACCCGCTGATCCCGCAGCAGGGCTCGCTGGGGGCCAGCGGCGACATCTCCCCGCTGTGCCACATGGCGCTGCCGGTCATCGGCGAGGGCCGGGTGGTGCACGGCGGCGTGCGGCGGGACAGCGCCGACGTGCTCGCCGAACTCGGCCTGGAGCCGGTGACCCTGGGCTTCAAGGAAGGGCTCGCGCTGATCAACGGCACCTCGGCGTCCACCGGGGCCGCCGCCGTGGCGCTGGTGCGGGCGGAGGGGCTGCTCCGGCTCGCGGTGTTCCTCTCCGGCCTGTACGTGCAGTGCCTGCGCGGCAGCACGGGGGCGTTCGCCGCCCGCGGCCACGAGCTGAAGGGCCACCCCGGCCAGATCGCCGTGGCGGCGACGCTGCGCGCACTGCTCGAAGGCGGCGACCTGACCCGCGAGCACGTCGACCTGATGAACGAGATCAGCGCCCGCACCCGGGACGCCGGGGGCGTCGTCGACGCCGGGGTCTACATCCAGTCCGCCTACACGCTGCGCTGCGTGCCCCAGGTGCTCGGCCCGGTCCACGACACCCTGCGGTACTGCCGGACCGTGCTGACCCGCGAGCTGAACTCCTCCAACGACAACCCGCTGATCTTCGAGACGGCCGAGGAGTCCTTCCACGGCGGCAACTTCCACGGCCAGTACGTCGGCATGGCCTGCGACTACCTCGGCATCGCGGTGACCGAGCTGGGCGTGCTCGCCGAGCGGCAGGTCAACCGCCTGGTCGACCCCCACCTCAACGGGGAGCTGACCGACTTCCTCGCCCTCGACAACAGCGGGCTGTCCTCCGGGCTGAGCGGGACCCAGTACCTGGCCACCAGCATCGCCGCCGAGAACCTCGACCTGGCCGCGCCCGCGTCGGTCAAGACGCTGCCCTCCAACGCCGGCAACCAGGACATCGTGAGCATGAGCCTGAACTCGGCGCGCAAGGCGCTGACCCTGTGCGACAACGTCGGCACCGTGCTCGCCGTGCTGGCCGGCTGCCTGTTCCAGGCGAGCCACCTGCTCGGCCCGCAGCGGCTCAGCCCGGCGGCGGCGGCCTGGCACTCGGCGCTGTCCGAGCACGTGACCCCCTACCGGGACGAGGTGCCGGTCCACCAGCTGGTCGACCGGGTCAGGGAGTTCGCGCTGGGCGAGGAGGGCCGGCAGCTCGTCGGGAAGTTCGTGGACCTGACCTGACCTGACCCGATCTGACCTGACCCGATCTGCCCCGATCTGACCGACCGACCCGACCCGACCCGACCTTTCCCGTCCGATCGCGACCGACCCCGTGGAGACGCCGTGTTCGACGCGCTGCTGAACCTGTCCGCGCACTGCCCGGGCGCGGTGCTGGACCCGGAGACGGAGGAGCCGATCACCCTGGACCGGCTGGCCGCCGTGCTGCCGCCCTCCCTCGCCGAGCTGGAGCTGTCCACCGAACCCCTGGTGCCCGTGCCCGAACCGCTGCGGGAGGGGTTCGCCCGTTACCGCCCGACCCCCCTGTTCGAGGCGAGGGCGTTCGCCGAGGCGGTCGGCAACGGCTGCCGGGTGTTCGTCAAGGACGAGGGGGCGACGCCCTCGGGCAACCACAAGGCGAACAGCGCCCTGTGGGTCGCCTACCACTGCGCGCGGGACGGCATCGGGAGGATCACCACCGAGACCACCGGCAACTGGGGGATCGCCCTGGCCCTGGCGGCGGCCGAGTTCGACCTGGAGGTGCTGTGCTTCATCGACGAGGCCAGCCTGCGGGCGCGACCCGACCGCGCGGAGCTGATGCGGGCCGCCGGCGCCCGGGTGGAGGTGGTCCGCCCCGACGACGACGCCCGGTTCGACCCGCTCGTGCTCTCCGCCAACCACGCGGTCGAGCACACCCGGCGGCAGCCGGGCGCCCGGTACGTGTTCGGCAGCGTCTACAACTACTTCATCCTGCCGCAGACGATCGTCGGGCTGGAGGCGCGCGAACAGCTCGGCGACCTGCGGCCGGACGTGGTGGTGGGCAGCTGCGGCGGCGGGGCCAACCTGCTCGGCATCTCGGGCACCTACCTCGTCGACCGCCTGGCCGGCGTGGACGGGCCCGACGTGGTGTGCGCCGAGTCCGAGCTGTGCCCGATCGTCAGCAAGGGCGTGCTGGGCCGGTACTCGATCGACGACCAGGGCTTCTACCCGAAACTGCACACGTACGGGCTGGAGCGGCTGCTCGGCTCCGACTACATCGGCGGCCTCGGGTCCACGATCGTGGCGGCCCCGGTCGCCCGCTGCCACGCCGAGGGCCTGATCCGGACCACCGCCGTCAGCACCGGCCAGGCGCAGGCCGCCGCCGCGCTGTTCGCCGGGACCGAGGGGCACGCGGTGGCCCTGGAGACCGGGTACCAGCTGGCCGCCGTGATCACCGAGGCGCGCCGCGCCCCGGGCAGGTCGATCCTGGTGAACATCAGCTCGATCGGGCAGGCCGCCACGTTCGCGTGACCGCGGCCCGGTCTTTCGTGCGAGAGTCCTGGTGTGGACCGAGGCGAGCAGGAGGTCGGATGTCCGGTGTCGTCGTCGAACAGCGGTTCGCGCAGTGGTTGCAGATGGCCGGTCTGGACCGGCTCGACCTGGAAGCGCTGGCCCGCTACGCCCTGAGGTCGTCGGACCAGGACCCGGAGAAGGCCGAACTGCTCAGAACGGTCGTGCTGTGGTTGCAGGGACGGGGAACCGCGGGGACCGTGCCGTCGCTGGTCCTCGACTTCATGGACGAGTACGCCGCGGCCGCCAGCCGGGCGGCGGACGAGCTGCGGTTGGCCACCAACACCCTGATCGCGAGCGCCGAGCCGGGGGAGCGGTCGGGGGTCCCCCGGCGGCGCGCCCGCCTCACCGACCGCGAGCACGAGGTGCTCGCCCTCCTCGCGCACGCGCTGTCCAACCGGCTGATCGCGGTCCGGCTGAGCATCTCGGAGAAGACCGTGAAGAACCACATCACCTCCGTGTTCGCCAAGCTCGGCGTGTCCAGCCGCAGCGAGGCCCTCGTCGTCGCGCTCCACGAGGGCGTGCTGGAGGACCGGGGCCCGGACCGCGCGGAGAGCCGGGTGGGCGGTTCCTGACGGGCCGTGCCGGTGCCGCCCGCCTGTCCGCACCGAGGGCCCACGGCCGCGCGGGTCACCCCGTCCGGCGCGCCGGGTCGGCGGTCAGCGCCCTGCGGTCGACCTTGCCGTTGGGGGTGCGCGGCAGGCTCGCCAGGACGTGCAGCCGGTCCACGATCATGGTGCGGGGCAGCAGCGCCGCGCAGTGCCGCTTCGCGTCCAGCAGACCGAAATCGCCGCCGTCCGCGGGCACCACGTACGCCGTCAGCCGGGCGTCCACGCCGCTCCCCACGACGGCCACCGCCACCTCGCTCACCCCGGGGTGGGACTGGAGCGCGGCCTCCACGTCGCCCAGCTCGACCCGGTTGCCCCGGATCTTCACCATGTCGTCCCGGCGACCCAGGTAGTGGAACTCCCCGTCCCGCAGCACGACCCGGTCCCCGGTGCGGTACGGGCCGCGGTGGGGCTCGGCGCCGTGGTAGCCCAGCATGACGGTCGGCCCGTCGACCACCAGTTCGCCCTCCTCGCCCGGTTCGGCGGGGGTCCCGTCGTCCCGGGCGGCCCACACCCGGTCGCCCGAGCAGGCCCTGCCGATCGGCGCCGGGCGGGTCCAGTCGGCGGGGACGTCGGCCACCTCGTAGAACGTGCACACGTTCGTCTCGGTCGGCCCGTACAGGTTGAGCAGCCGGGCCTCGGGGAAGGCCGCGCGCACCGCGCGCAGGTGGTCGACGGGGTAGGGCTCGCCGGCGAACAGCACGGCGCGCAGCTCCGGCAGGTCGGCGGTGAGCAGGCCGCCGTCGCGCGCCATCAGCACCAGCACCGACGGCACGGAGTACCAGACGGTGATCCGCCGTGCCGAGAGGAGGCCGACCAGCAGGCGCGGCGCGTACGCGGTCTCCTGCGGCACGAGGTGCACCGACGCGCCCGCCAGGAACGCGACGTACAGGTCCAGCACCGACAGGTCGAAGTGCAGCGGCGCGTGGTTGGCGAACCGGTCCGCCGCCCCGGCCCCCAGCTCGTCCGCCGCCCACTCGACGAACGCCATCGCGTTGCGGTGCGAGATCCGGACGCCCTTGGGGACACCGGTGGAGCCGGACGTGTAGAGGACGTACGCCAGGTCGTCCGGTGACACCGGCACCCGCGGCAGCGGTCCCGCCGGCTCGCCGGCGGGCGTCACGCACACCGCGGTGAACCCGCCGCCCAGCGCCTCCACGCCCTCCGGCGTGGTGACCACGACCCGGGGCGCGCAGTCCCCGAGCACCCGCACGACCCGGTCCACCGGGCTCAGCGGGTCGACCGGGACGTAGGCCGCGCCGAGCCGCAGCACCGCCTGCGTCGCGACCACCGCGGTGGTGGACTTCGGCAGCCACAGGGCGACCCGGTCGCCGGCCACGACGCCCAGCGCGGCCAGCCGGTGGCCGAGCGCGTCGGCCGCGGCGTCCAGCTCGGCGTAGGTCAGCTCCCCGTCGCCCGCCGAGACGGCGACCGCGGTGCTCGACGCGTGCTCCCGGACCAGGTCGTGCAGGAGTCTCACAGTCCCAGCTCCTTGGCCATCTGCTCCAACTGCATCTCCGACGTGCCGGAGAACGTGGTCGCCGCCACCGCGTCCAGCAGCTCCTGGCCCACCCCGGACCCGAGCCGCGTACCGGCCCCGCCGAGGAGGCGCATCGCGAACGCCGCCGTGTCCACGGCCGCCTCGCTGATCGCGAGCTTCGCGCCGGCCACCTCCGCCGCGGCCCGCTCGCCGCGGTCCAGCAGCCAGCACGCCCGCCACAGCAGCAACCGGGCCGCCTCCACCCGGCCGTGCAGCCGCGCGACCGCGTGCGACACGGCCTGGTTCTTCCCGATGGTCCTGCCGAACTGGCGGCGTTCCCGGGCGTGCGCGACGCACCGCTCCAGCAGCCTCCCCGCCTGCCCCAGGTAGGCGCCGAACAGGCAGGTCCGCTCCCACCGCATGGACGACTGGAAGATGGCGGCGCCCTGACCGGGCACGCCCAGCACGTGGTGCGCGGGCACCCGGCACCCCTCCAGGCGCACCTCGCCGGCCGGGCAGGTGGGCAGCACGGACTTCCCGAACGGCTCCACCACCAGGCCGGGCGCGTCCCGCTCCACGACGAACCCGGTCACGCCCAGGTGGCCGAACTCCGGGGCGGTGGACGCGTAGACCACGAACACGTCGGCCTCGGGGGCGTTGCTGACGTACGACTTCACGCCGTCCAGGACGTAGTGGTCGCCGTCCGCGCGGGCGGTCGCGCGCAGCGCCGTGACGTCCGACCCCGCGTCCGGCTCGGTGATCGCGTTGGCGCCGACCCACTCGCCGGAGGCCAGCAGCGGCAGCACCCGCTCGCGGACCCGCTCGTCGCCGTGCTCGGCGATCGGCATGGCGCACGCGAACAGGTGGGCCAGCGCCGCGAACACCAGCCCCATGTCGGGGCAGCCCAGCCCGAACGCCTCCGCGGCCCGCGCGGTGTCGAGGAACCCGCGGCCGGACCCGCCGAGGTCGGCCGGCACGCTGTAGCCGAGCAGCCCGGCGTCGCCGCACCGCCGCCACCGCTCCCGGGTCAGCGCCGCCGGCCGCTCGTCCGGCCAGGCGGCCACCTCCGCGCGGACGCGGTCGAACTCGGCCTGCTCGGCCAGGTGCCATCCGAAGTCCACGCGATCGACACTAAGCAGTCGGCCCCCGGATGTCCTCCGCCGGAAGGGCGGCCCGGCACTGGCCGCACGGACAGGTCCGCCTCCGCCGAACGGCCGGCTGCCGCCCGCCACAACGACGGAAGACAGCGGTTTCCGCCGCTCATAGCATCCGAAGGACATCCGGTGGCCTGGCGCGGATACGGAGATGTGCATGGAACACGCTGAAGTGCTCGGCACGCTGACGGAGTTCATCCGGGAGAAGGTGCTGGACTCCGCCGGCGTGGAGGTCCTGCCGGACACCCCGCTGCTGGAGTGGGGAATCCTCAACAGCCTGTCGACGACGGCCCTCGTCGTCTTCATCGGTGAGCGGCTCGGGGTCGACGTGCCGGCCGAACGGATGGTGGGGAGCAACTTCCGCGACCTGGACAGCATCACGCGACTGGTGCTGGAGCTGGAGAACGACGTCCGCAGAGTCTGAGCTGGGAGCACCGTGACAGACGTTGACTTCGACATCGGCATCATCGGCGGCGGCCCCGCCGGTTCCACGATCGCCTCCTACCTGGCCAGGGCGGGCATGTCCGTCGTGCTGCTGGAGGGCGAGCTGTTCCCCCGCCCGCACGTCGGCGAGTCGCTGATCCCGGCCACCACCCCGGTGCTGGCCGACATCGGGGCGCTCGCCAAGGTGGACGAGGGCGGTTTCCCGCGCAAGTACGGCGCGGCGTGGACCTCCGCCACCAGCAACGACATCTCGTCGCTCGGGTTCAAGCTCTCGCACGGGTTCAAGGCCGCAGAGGTCGAGTTCCGCGAGCGCGACCAGCGGGGCGTCGACCAGGACTACACCTACCACGTGGACCGCGGCCAGTTCGACCTGCTGCTGCTGCAGCACAGCGAGTCCCAGGGCGCCAAGGTCTACGAGGGCGTGCGCGTGCAGCGGGTGGAGCTGGACGAGGACGTCAAGCGGATCGTGTTCACCCTGGGCCGCACCGAGGTCGGCGTCCGGGTGCGCCTGGTGGTCGACGCCAGCGGTCGCAGCACGCTGCTCGGCCGCCAGCTCAAGCTCAAGGTGCCCGACCCGGTGTTCAACCAGTACGCCATCCACACCTGGTTCGACGGGCTGGACCGCTCGGCGCTGGCGGTGGACCGCAAGCAGGCGGACTTCATCTTCATCCACTTCCTGCCGATCACCGACACCTGGGTCTGGCAGATCCCCATCACCGACACCGTCACCAGCGTCGGCGTCGTGACCCAGAAGAAGCACTTCACCGCCGCGAACCAGCAGTGGGGGGCGTTCTTCGAGGAGGCCGTGGCGACCCGGCCGGAGCTGGCCGAGGCGCTGCGCAAGGCCGAGCGGGTCCGGCCGTTCAAACCCGAGGGCGACTACAGCTACGCCATGAGGCAGGTCTGCGGCGACGGCTGGCTGATGGTCGGCGACGCGGCCCGGTTCGTGGACCCGATCTTCTCCAGCGGTGTCAGCGTCGCCATGAACAGCGCCCGCATCGCGTCCTACGACATCCTCGAAGCCGCCGAGCACGGCGACTTCACCAAGCCCTCGTTCGGCCGCTACGAGACCAAGCTGCGCCGGGCGGTGAGCAACTGGTACGAGTTCATCTCGATCTACTACCGCCTCAACATCCTGTTCACCGCCTTCGTCGCCGACCCCCGCTACCGGCTGGACGTGCTGCGGATGCTCCAGGGCGACGTGTGGGACGGCGACGGCGAACCGGCCGCGCTGACCCGCATGCGGGACATCACGCGCGAGGTCGAGGACAACCCGGACCACCTGTGGCACCCGCACCTGGGCACCCTGCGCGCCCCGAGCCAGGCACCGATGTTCTGAGGGGACCGACGACGTGAAGAAGTACCTGCTGTCCGAGGACGACATGCCCACCCAGTGGTACAACGTCCTGCCCGACCTGCCCAAGCCGCTGCTGCCGCCGCTGCACCCGGTGACCCGCGAACCGATCACCGCGGCCGACCTCCAGCCCCTCCTGCCCGACGAGGTCATCGCGCAGGAGTTCAGCCCGCAGCGCTGGATCGACATCCCCGAGGAGGTCCAGGACGTCTACCGGATCTGGCGACCCTCGCCGCTGTACCGCGCGGACCGGCTGGAGAAGGCGCTCGACACCCCGGCGAAGATCTACTTCAAGTACGAGGCCGTGTCGCCCGCCGGGTCGCACAAGCCGAACACCGCGGTGCCGCAGGTGTTCTACAACGCCCGCCAGGGCGTGCGGCGGCTGACCACGGAGACCGGCGCGGGCCAGTGGGGTTCGGCGCTGTCGTTCGCGGGCAGCCTGTTCGGCGTCGAGGTCACCGTCTACATGGTGAAGGCGTCGTACCAGCAGAAGCCGCACCGGCGCTCGCTGATGGAGACCTGGGGCGGCGAGGTGTTCCCCTCGCCGAGCACGCGCACGCAGGCGGGCCGCGACGTCCTCGCGCAGGACCCCGGGTCGCCGGGCAGCCTGGGCATCGCCATCAGCGAGGCCGTGGAGGACGCGCTGGCCCACGACGACACCAAGTTCGCCCTCGGTTCGGCGATGAACCACGTGGTGCTGCACCAGACCGTGATCGGCCTGGAGGCCAAGCGGCAGATGGAGATGGCGGGCGACTACCCGGACGTGGTGGTCGGCTGCGTCGGCGGCGGGTCGAACTACTCCGGCCTGACGTTCCCGTTCCTGGCCGACACGCTGACCGGCGCCCGCAGCGGCACCCGGTTCGTCGCCGCCGAACCCGCCGCGTGCCCGACCCTGACCCGGGGCCGGTACGCCTACGACTACCCGGACACCGCCGGCCTGGGCCCGCTGCTGCACATGAAGACGATGGGCCACGGCTTCATGCCGCCGCCCATCCACGCGGGCGGCCTGCGCTTCCACGGCGACGCGCCCACGCTGTGCCTGCTGCACGACGAGGGTTTCGTGGAAGCCGTCGCCTACAACCAGAACGAGGTGTTCACCGAGGCCGTGCGGTTCGCCCGCGCCGAGGGCTTCGTGATGGCGCCGGAGTCGTCGCACGCGCTGCGCGGCGCGGTCGCCGAGGCGCTCGCGGCCAAGGAGGCGGGGGAGGCCCGCACCATCCTGTTCGGGTTCTCCGGGCACGGCCACTTCGACATGGGCGCGTTCGACTCGTTCCTGGCTGGTCAGCTGGAGGACTACGAGGTGCCGCAGGAGCAGGTCGACGCGGCGCTGGCCGACCTGCCGAAGATCCCGGCCCGGACGGTCTGAGGCGCCGGGGTGGACTGGATCGACGTGCACCACCACGCGTACCACGGGCGGCTGGCCGACGCGCTGGCCGCCCGCGGCGTGACGCACATGGCGCCGGGTGTGCCGGTGCCGCGCTGGGACCCCGCCGACAGCCTCCGGGTGATGGCCGAGCACGACCTGGCCGCGGCCGTGCTGTCGGTGCTGGTGCCGGACGCGGCGCTGGTCCTGCCCGACGCGGCGGACCTGGTGCGGCAGATCAACGGGTGGACCGCGGACCTGGTGCGCGAGCACCCCGACCGGTTCGGGCTGCTGGCCACCCTGCCGCTGCCCGACCTGGACGCCGCGCTGGCCGAGGTCGGGCACGCGTTCGACGTGCTGGGGGCGGACGGCGTGGTGCTGCCCGCCTCCCTCGCCGACGGCGCCGTCCTCGGCGACCCGGGCCTGGACCCGCTGCTGGCGGAGCTGGACCGGCGCCGCGCGGTGGTGTTCGTGCACCCGAACCCCGGCTACCGGTGCTCCTGCACGGGCGCGCCCGACTTCGCCGCCGCCGTGCCGCCGCCGCTGGTCGACTTCGTCGCGGACACCACCCGGGCGGTGGCCAACCTGCTGTTCCGCGGCGCGCTGCGCCGCTTCCCCCGCATCCGGTTCGTCCTGGCCCACGGCGGCGGCACCATCCCGTTCCTGGCGGGACGGCTGGAGCTGGCCCGCACCTGGGTGCTGCCCGGCCAGGACGGCCCGGTGGGGGAGGAGCTGGGCCGGCTGTACTACGAGACCGCGCAGTCGTCCGCGCCCGCCGCGCTGGCGTGCGTGGACGCCCTCGCCGAGCCGGGGCACGTGCTGTTCGGCACGGACTTCCCGTTCATGACCGGCCCGGTGGTCGGGCAGACCCGGCGCGAGGTGGCCGCGCACCGGCCGGACATCGGCGGGGCGGGGCTGGCGCTGTTCCCCCGCCTGCGCGCGGCGGCGAGGAGGTGACGTGCGGTACTTCGAGGACTTCCGGGTGGGCGACGTGCACGAACTGGGCAGCCGCCGGATCTCCGAGGCCGAGATCCGCTCGTTCGCGCACCAGTACGACCCGCAGCCCATCCACCTCGGCCCGGCGGGCGGGCCGGTGATCGCGAGCGGCTGGCAGGTGGCCGCCACGTTCATGCGGCTCTACGTCGACTCGGTGATCAGCGGATCGGCCGCGGAGGTGTCGCCGGGCATCGACGAACTGCGCTGGCTGCGGCCGGTCCGGCCCGGCGACCTGCTGGTCGGGCGGATGACCGTGCTGGGCACGACCCCCTCGCTGACCCGCGCGGACTGCGGCATCGTGCGCCAGCGCGGCGAGCTGACCGCCGACTCCGGGCACCCGGTGATGCGGTTCGTGTTCCACGGCCTGATGCGCCGGCGCCACCGCGCGCCGGCGGACGGGGTCCGCTCCGATACCCTGCGCCCATGACCGGACGGACCCCCGCGCACATCCTGGAAGCCGCCGGTGTGCCCTTCTCGTCCTTCACGCACGCGCCGATCCGGACGTACGAGGACATCGAGCGCGAACTGGACCTGCCCGCCGAGCGGCTGCTCAAGACGCTGGCGTTCCGCACGGGAGACCGGTTCGTCCTGGTGTCCCTGCCGATGCTGACCCCCGCGGGCTACGGCAAGATCGCCAGGGCGGCGGGCGTCCCGCGGTCGAAGCTGCGCCGCGCCGGCGAGGACGACCTGGCCGAGCTGGGGATGGCCCCCGGCGGCATCAGCCCGCTGACCGAGGTCGCCGACCGCACGGTCGTGTTCCACACGGTGGTGCCGGACATGGGCACGGTCTACTGCGGCAGCGGCCGGGACGACGAGACCATCGAGGTGGACGCGGCGAGCCTGGTCGACCTGGTGCGGCCGGTCATCGCCGACGTGGCGAGCTGACCACCTCCACCGGGGCGGCCCCCCGGCGCAGCAGCTTCACCAGCGGCCCGGTCATCATCGTGGTGAGCACCGCCATCAGCACCAGCTGCGAGTACAGGTCGCGGTCCAGCAGGCCCAGTTGCAGGCCGATCCCGAGGATGACCAGCTCGGTCAACCCCCTGGTGTTGAGCAGCGCGCCCACCGTCGCCGACTCCCGCCAGTCCAGCCCGCACCACCGGGCCGCGCCCACCGCGCCGGCGAACTTGCCGCCGACCGCGACCAGCAGGATCAGCCCGAAGTCGGCGAACCCCGACCAGGTGGTGCGGGACAGGTCGACGTTGAACCCGGCGACCACGAAGTAGACCGGCAGCAGCAGCACCTTGCCGACCTGCTCCACGCGCAGCGTCACGTCCGCCCGCAGGGTCGTCGCCGACGGCATGACGAGCCCGAACAGGAACGCGCCGAAGATGAAGTGCAACCCCATCCACTCGGTCAGCGCGCTCCACCCGAGCAGGCCGATCAGCACCACCGCGAACGCGTCCCGCCCGGAGGCCGCGATCCGCGCCAGCAGGGGCCGCACCACCAGGAAGCTCACCAGGACCAGCAGCAGCACCAGCGGCAGGCGCCACTGCCCGCCCGCACCCGAGCCGAGCAGCGCGATGGTCACCGCCAGCATCGACCACGCCAGCAGGTCGCCCAGCGCGGCGCTGCCCAGCGCCAGCACCCCGACCCCGTCGCGGCCCATGCCCCAGTCGGCGAGCATCCGCGCCAGCACCGGGAACGCCGTCACGGCCATCGCCGTGCCCAGGTAGAGCGCGAACGCCGGGCGGTCGTCGTCGGGCCGCAGCACGGTCGCCAGCAGCACCCCCAGCAGGAACGGGGTGACCATGGACCCCAGCGACAGCGCCGCGATCGTGCCGAACCGCTCGCGCAGCAGGTCCCGGTTGAACTCCAGGCCGACCAGGAACATGAACAGGACCAGCCCGACGTTGGCCAGCGAACTCAGCATCGGCCGGATGTCCGCCGGGAACACCAGGTCCGAGACCACCCCGCCGAACAGCGTCGGCCCGATCAGCACGCCCGCCAGGATCTCGCCGACCACGGCGGGCTGCGCGAGCCGCGTCGCCAGCCACCCCATCACCTTGGCGACCGCGACGATCGCGGCCAGCGCGAGGAGGAGCTGGATCACCTGGTGGGAGTTCACACCGGTGCCGGTTTCCCGCTGCGCGCGGGCCGCAGCCCGATCGCGAGCCCCACCAGCACCAGGCACGCGCCGACCAGGTCGGCCACCCGGGGCTGACCGGTGCCCAGCACCACCGTGGACACCACCGCGCCCACCGGCAGGAACCCGGAGAACAGGCCGGCCCGGTCGGCGCCGAGCCTCGGCAGCGAGGTGTACCAGCACAGGAACGCGAACACCGTGACCACCACCGCCAGGTAGCCCAGCGCGAGCGCCTCGGAGGCGGTCGGCACCCGCACCAGGTGCGGTCCGTCCAGGACGAGCCCCACCACGACCAGCTGCGGCACGGCCATCGCCGCCGAGTACGCCGACACCCGGATCGCGCCGAGCCGGCCCAGCACCGGCAGCGCCAACAGGGAGAACCCCGCCTCGCACGCCAGCGCACCCAGGGCCAGCAGCAGCCCCAGCGGCGACCCGCCGCCGAACCCGCTGGTCACCGCGACCCCGGCGACCACCACAACGGATGCCGTCAGCACCCGGGGCGCGGGTTTGCGGCCCTCCGTCACCGGCCCCAGCAGGGCCAGCACGATCGGCACGGCGGCCACCACGGTGCCCACGGTCGCGGGGTCCGCGAACCGGGTGCTCTCCACGATCAGCACGTTGAACGCGGTCAGCCC
The DNA here is from genome assembly GCF_051756985.1 of Saccharothrix sabaoui. Taxonomy (NCBI): domain Bacteria; kingdom Bacillati; phylum Actinomycetota; class Actinomycetes; order Pseudonocardiales; family Pseudonocardiaceae; genus Saccharothrix; species Saccharothrix sabaoui. The sequence goes on along the minus strand of NZ_JBPKJK010000003.1, from coordinate 92,144 downwards.
GGTCAGCGCGAGCGCCGCGAGGAAGAACACCTCGCGCCGGGTGAGCCGCACCGGTCCCTTGCCGAACACCTGCGCCACGGCGAGCAGCAGCACCGCGCCGACCAGGTAGCGCACGGCCTGCCCGCCGTAGACGGGGTAGTCGTGCAGCGCGGGGGAGACACCGGTCAGCGTGCCCACGCAGAACATCGCGGTCGCGGCACCCAGGGCGCCGCGTTGCACGTCGGTCAGGTTGGGCAAGGTTCACGGCCTCCGGACGGTGTCGGACAGTTCACCCACGTTGATCAGCCCCGTCTCGTAGGCGTAGGCGACGGCGCTGGCGCGGTTGGGCAGGCGCAGCTTGCGGAGCAGGTTCTGCACGTGGAACTTGACGGTGCTCTCGGTCAGCGACAGGTTCCGCGCCATCTCCGAGTTGGTCCGGCCGTGCACCAGCAGGCGCAGCACGTCGGTTTCCCGGCGGGTGATGCGCTCCACCTGCGGCTCGCTGCGCTCGGCGGCGCGCGGCGCGGGCCCGGCGTAGAACGCGTACCCCGCGGCCAGCATCCGGATGGCGCTGAGGAACTCGTCCGGACCGGAGCTCAACGGCAGGACGCCCACGCGCGGCGCGTCCGGCAGGGCGGTGTTGTCGTCCACCACCAGCACGTTCGCCGAGGGCCTGCTGTCGAGGAACCGGCGCACGGCCAGCGGTGCGCGCGGGACGTCCGCCAGGCACCCGATCACCACCACGTCGGGCAGTTCCCGGGTGTGCCTGGCAAGACCGTCGAACGTGTCGACCTGGTGGGTGACCACCATTCCGGGAGCCTCGTCGAGGATTTTTCGCATTCCGATCCGGAACAGCGTCCTCCGCTCGGCCAGGACGACTCGGGTAGGACTGTCGGTGAATGCGTCGTTCACGGACTCAGGCCCCCATTCTGGTGTGTGCGCGACGCAGCCGTCCACGGGTGGCGTGCGCACCGGGGAACGCCCCGGGCCGCCGGTCGAACAGCTTCACCCCATCGCCGCGCGCAGTTCCGGTACCGTGCCGCCGCCCGGCGCGCCGATCCGACGACGGGTCGCCGATCAGCGGAACCGTGCTCCCGCACCCCTCCGGATCGCGGTCACCCCATGCCCGGCATCACCGAGCGCACTCGCTGCGCCACGGGCGATGCGACAGGCGTCCTCGCGTCGGCCATGTTCCCCCCAAGCCCCCAGGATTGTCCGAGGTGGACCGATTCTCCCAATGCCGGACCAATAGTTCACGTTTCACACGATCAACTCAACCCACTTGGAAAGATTGAGCCGAACGGTCGTCACGAGTAGTCCGCAGGACCGTGGCGCGAAATTCCCCGAACCGTCCGGTGACCCCCTGACCTGGGCGTAGGACCGGATACGGCCTCCCGAACCCGCGTGCCGGGTGCGCAGGATCGCGGTCATGTCGAAATGACGTGGAATAGCCGGAAAACCGGGAGCGACGACCCCGCCCGCCTGCGTGACCGAGAGCGCCGCCGCCACCACGCCGCCGACGACGACCCGCCGAACGGTCGGGCCCTACCCGGTGACGACGGCGACCTGCACCACGACCAGCACCAGCAGCAGACCCGGGCCCCGCATCACCTGCCGCACGACGTTCACGGGCACGAGGCCGTACGGGGTGTCCACCACGCCCGCCGAGGCGTAGTCCACGTCCGGGCGCGTCGCCATCCGGTAGGTCACCGCCACCGCGCCCACCGCCGACACCACCACCAGCACGGGCGCCGCCACCGGCAACGCCGGGAACGTCACCGCGCACCACACCAACGCCCCCGACGCGGGCACCACCAGGTGCAGCAGCCGCTGCTCCCGGTCGGTCCCGCCGAGCGCCCGCCGCAGCGCCGCCGACCGGGCCACCGCGCGCAGCCCCGCCGCCAGCCGCTCGGTCGCCAGGAACGCCGCCACCAGGTGCACCGCGCCCACCGCGGCCCCGGGCAGCACCTGCGCCGCCGCGTACGGCACCACCGCCAGCCCGGCCCACGTCGACACCGCGGCACCGCCGCGCCGCAACCGGACCAGCTCGGCGCGCAGCACCACCGCCGCACGCCCACCGCGCAGGGCGCCGGACCGCACCCGCCCGACCGCCCGTGCCCGCCGGGCGGCGAGGACGTCGGCCAGCATCGCCGGGTCCAGCCATACCGCCGCCGCCCGTGCCGCGTCGACCAGTTGCGTCCCACCGGTCAGCGCCGCGCGGGTGAACCCGCCCAACCCCCGCCACGCCACCGCGGTCGCCACGACGGCCGCCACCACGACGACCGCCACCGTGCCGGCCGCCACCGCGACGACGGCGGCCGGTGGCCACCACGTCCCCGCGGGCAGCCACCCGCGACCCAGCGCCGGCACGACGGCCACCAGCGCCACGGCCACCGCCACGACGACCCGCGACCACCGCTGCGCCGACACCACCGCCGCGGGGTCGCGCTGCAGCACCACGGCCACCCCCACCACCAGCAGCCCCACCGGCACCCCCGCCGCGGCGACGACACCCGCCGCCCGCCCGGCGAACGGCCCGAGCGCCGCGAACAGCAGGCCGCCGCCGACCGCGCCCGCCGCCAACGCCGCGCCGAACCGCCCGAGCAGCAACGACCGCCGGTCCACCGGTGCCGCCAGCAGCCACGACGAGGCGGCCGACGACACCGCGACGGGCCCGACCGCCAGCAGCAGCTTCAGCACCAGCACCACCGCGAGCAGCGCCACCGGGCCCAGCAGCAGCGGCGTCGAGCCGCCGGACGCGAGCAGCCCCGAGGCCGCGTCGGGCACCGCGGACAGGCCGCCCCAGGCCAGCCCCACCGCCATGGCGCCGCCGAACAGCCCGTCCGAGGAGTCGAGCACGCGCCGCCTGAACGACCTGGGGTCGCGGACCCGGCCCAACCGCCGCAGCTCGGACCTGACCGACGCGGCGGACGGCGCGAGGGGCGGTGCGAGGGGTGACGCGCTCACCCGCCCACCTCCACGAGCACGTCGGCGACCTTCGTCACCAGCTCCTCGTCGTGCGAGGCCAGCAGCACCGCCGTGCCCGCCTCCTTCTCCGCCACGAGCCGGTCCACCAGCCACCGCCGCCCGGCGACGTCGAGCCGCTGCTCCGGCTCGTCCAGCACCAGCAGCCGGCGCGGCCGCACGAAGCACGACGCCAGCGCCAGGCGCCGCTGCTGACCGCTGGACAGCGTCGCGGGCAACTGGTCGGCGGCACCCAGCAGGCGCAGCTCGCCGAGCACGGCCTCCACCACGGCGTCCGGGTCGTCCGCGCGGTGCGCCCACGAGTACAGCCGCAGGTGCTCCACCACCGACAGGTCGGGGAAGAACGCCACGTCGTCCAACGCCGCCGCGACCGCCGCCCGCACCTCGGGCGCCGACTCGTCCAGCTCCACGCCGTCGAGCAGCACCCGACCCGCGTCGGCGACGTCCGCGCCCACCACGCACCGCAGCAACGTCGACTTGCCCGCCCCGTTCGGCCCCACCACGGCCGCGGCCCGACCGGCGTCCAGGTCGAAAGCCACGCCGTCGAGCACGACCAGCTCGCCGAACCCCTTGACGAGCCCGTCCACCTTCAGCAGCACGCCGTCCCGACCTCCGAGTAATCGCTTTCCCACCACCGTCGCGGCGTCCGCGGACGTCCGGGGCGGCGGTCCGGCGAAGCTACCACCGGACCGGGGCGACCCGGCTCCCGACCGATCACGCCGCCGCCACCGGCGCGGGGCAGCGCTCCCCGTCCACTGCTCGGGCGAACGCGGGCTCGCCGGGGCCGAGTCCGGTGACCACCGACAGCGACCGCGCCCGGAGTGCCGCCTCGAACGGGTGGCCGCCGGACGACGCGACCCACCTCCTCCGGCAGCGCGGTGAAGTCCGTCGCCCACGACCGTCCCAAAAGGACCGGGGACGCGACGCCCGAACCGCCGCACCGATCCCGTCGACCCCGTGAACGGGCCGCGGCCGGTTCCCCCGGCGCGGCCCTCCTACAGCCGGGTCCAACCGCCGTCCGCGGTCAGCTGTTCGGCGGTGACGTACGAGGAGGCGGGGGAGGCCAGGAAGAGGACGGCGGACGCGATGTCGTCGGGATCGGCGAGCCGGCCCAGTGGCACGTCGCGGGCGATGACCTCCTTCATCGCCGCCAGCTCACCCGGCTCGATGCCGTACTTGTCGAACATCGGGGTGGACGTGGGACCCGGCGCGACGCTGTTGACCCGGATCCCCCGGTCCCGCAGCTCCGCCGCGAACGACCTGGCCAACGAGCCGACCGCGGCCTTGGTGGCCGCGTAGACGCTCTGCCCGAGCGCGCCGCGCTGGTCGAGGCAGGAACCCACCAGGACGACCGACGCGCCGTCGGCGAGCAGCGGGGCCAGTCGCTGCACGGTGAAGAACGTGCCGCGGAAGTTGACCGCGACCTCTTCGTCGAACGCCTCGGGGGTCACCTCGCCCAGCAACGCGGACCGGCTGATGCCCGCGTTGGCGACCAGCACGTCGAGGTGACCGACCCGGTCGCGGACCTCGACCGCCAACCGGTCCAGGTCCGCCAGGACCGCCTGGTCGGCGAGCACCGCGTGCACCTCACCGCCCAGCTCCTCGACGGCGCGGTCCAGCCGTCCGGCGTCCCTGCCGGTCACCACCACCTCGGCGCCCGACGCGAGGAACGCCCTGGCGGTCGCCCACCCGATCCCGGTCGTGCCGCCCGTCACCAGCACCCGCTTGCCGACCACGCCCTCAGCCACCACCACCGCGCCCCTCCTCGGACGACCGGACGACCTCGCCCCGCTCCGCGCCCCCGGTCCGGGCGATCCGCAGCGCGGCCGGGATGGCCGCCGCTGCGACGACCGCGCCGACCAGCACGGCGACCTGGGTGGTCGCCACAGCGGCGACCAGGGCCGCGACGGCGCCGCCCGCCGGCAGGATCACGTCCTGGCAGCTGCGGATCGCCGCGAACACCCGCGCCTGGAGGTCCGGGGGCGTGCACCGCTGGCGCACGGTCGCGGCGTTGACCGCGACCACCACGGCGCTCGCGGAGAACAGCACCTGGAACGCGGCGAGGAGCACCACGGGAATCCCCAACGCGGCGGCGGGGATGAAGAACAACGCCACCGAGGCGGTGCCGAACCCGAACACCAGGCTGTTGCGGGGCCCGAACCGGTCGGACAACCGGCTCACCACCGCCGAGCCGGCGAGGGCGCTGAGCCCGCCGACGGCGGTGATCGCGCCGAGCGTCGCGGGGTCGAGCATCAACGGCCCGGTGGCGTAGACCACCCACAGCGCACCGATCATCGCGCCGCCGAAGTTGAGCAGCAGCATCACCACGACCGCCGACCTCAGCAGCGGCTCCGCCAGCAGGTGCCGCACCCCCGCCGTCCACTCACCCAGACGGGTGGCCGCCCGCGTCGTGCTCACCGGTGCGGGCCGTTCCCGCAGCAGGAGCAGCAGCAGGCCGGACACGACGAAACTGGCCGCGTCGACGGCGATCGCCACGTTCGCCCCGGCGAGACCGACCACCGCGCCCGCGGCGGGCGGCCCCGCCACGTCGGCGACGGCCTGGACCCTGGCGAACCACCCGTTGGCCGCGGGCAGCTGGTCGGCCGGGATCGCGCGGGGCAGGTAGCCCTGCAACCCCACGTCGAACACGACCGCCCAGCAGCCGCAGGCGAACGTCAGCAGCAGGACCAGCACCCACCCCGCGTGCGACCCCGCGTTCGGCGCGAGCACCACCAGGGCGAGCAGGAGCGCGCCCCGGGCCAGGTCCGCCGTCGTGCACCAGGAGCGGAGCCGGTCGCTGCGGTCGAAGTACGGGCCCAGCAACGCCGCCGCGACACCGGGCAGCGCGTACGCGGTGAACAGCAGCGCCGCTTCGGCGGGCGTCGCGCCCGCCTCGGAGATCGCGAACATCGGCAGCGCGAGCAGGGTGAAGCGGTCACCGAACTGGCCGATCACCCGTGCGGTGACCAGGGTGGGAAGAGGGGGGATCATGCGGCTCGTCTCGGGCGGAGCGGATCAGATGGCGGAGAAGGGTACCGGCCACCGGCGGAGGCGGTAGGGCAGCACCAGGACGCCCCCGGCCCCCACCACGCACAGCTCCGCTTCGCGCAGGTCGGCGACGGCGGCGGCGTGTTCCCCGTCCGCGCTCGTCGTGTCCCCGTGCTCGGCGAGCGCGACGAACGTGGCCGCGTCCGGGTCCTCGATGACCATCCGGGCGCCCTCCACGTGCGGCCGGACGTCCTTGACGGTCACGAAGGACGGTCCGATGCGGAAGAAGCACTGGCCGAAGTCGTACGACTGCCGCCACTCCCGCACGACCGCGGCCGACCCCTCGTGCACCCACGACGAGGGCGGGAACAGGTGGTGCAGGTGCCCGGTGTCCTCGGGCGCCGCGCCCAGCGCCCAGTCGACCCGCAGGCCGTAACCGGTGGCGTCGCGGATCAGGTGCAGCGCGTGCGACGACTCCGGGCCGTCCAGCAGCACGTCGACCGGGTCGGTCAGCTCCAGGTCCCGGACGCCGGCGCGCGCCAGCTCCGGCAGGCGGGAGCGGACCTCGGCCAGCGCTGGTGCGGCCACGGGGAGCGAGTGGGCCATCCGAACCCCTTCCGGTGATCTCCGCGGTGTCAGTTCGTCATCACCTTGACCGGCGTGTGCCGGGTCGCGACCGCCACGTACTGACCGTTCTCCGTGAACAGCAGCCCGTGCCCGACCATCCGGTCGACCCAGGCCCGCAGCCGCGGCTCGTCGACGTCGTGCCCCGCGTCGACCAGGTGCCGCGCGAGCGCCGGCAACGACCGGCCGTGCTCCAGCTGCCCGTAGGCCGCCACGAAGGCGGGTTCGGCGACGCGGTGGTCCGCGACCGGCCAACCGGCGCGCCGGTCGGCGAGCACGAGCCCTTCCCCGTCCTCCACGACCGAGAGGGTGCTGTGCGGGTAGGCCTTGATCCAGGCGCCGATCGCCTCGCGCAGGTCCACGACCTCCTGCTCGGTCAACCCCTGCTCGGGCGTGTCGAAGAGGTACACCATGTCGTGCACGGCCTCGTCGGGGAGGTCGTAGAGGTAGCGGTACTGGTGGGCGGGCCGCCGCTCCGGGAAGCCGAGCGCGGGGTTCTCGAAGTAGGGGCTGAACCGCTCGAGCAGGATCCGCGCCGCGTTCGCCGGCGGTTGCAGGTGGTGCAGGGAGCGCAGCTGCGACACCACCGGCGCGTAGTCCGACGCCCGCTCGCCGGGGAAGCCGTAGAGCCAGTTCCACGACACGGTCAGGCTCGCCGACTCGCAGTCGCGCAGCGTGCGGACGTTGCGGACGCCCGAGACGCCCTTGTCCATGATGCGCAGCACCGGCGAGGCGAGGGACTCGATACCGGGCTGGATGTGCGCGATCCCCGCGTCCTTGCAGCGGGCGATCTGCTCGGTGGTCAGGTTGGACTTGACCTCGTAGTGGATCCTCAGGTCCCAGTCGAGTTCCGCCACCGCGGGCAGCACGGTGTTGAAGTAGCTGTTGTCGATGATGTTGTCGACGGTGATGATGTCCAGCACCTTGTGCCGCGAGACCAGCTCGGTGATCTCGCCGATCGCCCGCTCCGCCGTCTTCGCCCGGAACTTCATCAGCGACCCGTTGAGCCCGCAGAACGTGCAGTGGTGCTTCTCGCCCCACCAGCAGCCGCGCGAGGTCTCCACCACCAGCTGCGGCTCGACGTAGGCCGACACCGGTGACCCCTCCAGGACCTCGAACCAGTCGTCGAAGTCCGGCACCGGCAGGTCGTCCGGCAGCACCGGGCGGCCCGTCGCCGCGTTCACCCGCCGCTCGCCGCCCTCGCGCCAGCACAGCCCCGCCACCGAGGCCAGGTCGCCGTCGCCGTCGAGCGCCCGCAGCAGCTGCGGGAACACGTGCTCGCCCTCGCCCCGGACGACGAAGTCGACGAAGTCGAAGTTCCGGTGCAGCGCGACACCCATGTCGCCGTCGCAGTTGCCGCCGCCGAACACGACGACCAGACCGGGGTCCAGCTCCTTGAGCCGCTTGGCCAGCGCCAGGCTGGGCACGTTCTGCATGAAGGTGGTGGTGAAACCGACGACCCTCGGCCGCGTCGCCAGGACGTCGTCGGCCGTCCGGTGGATGAACGCCTCCGCGTGCTCCCGCATCCGGCTCACCAGGGGGAAGTCGATCTGCCGCCCCGCCGCGTACTCCGCGAAGTCACGCACCCCGAAATCCGGGTCGCCGTGCAGCACACCGGTGAACACCCAGTCGCCGATGCCGTCGAAAAGCCCGTTCTCGGCGATGTCGGTGTATTCTTTCACACCGATCTCCTCGTCGGTCTCCGTCATCAGGTGCTCACACCACTTCACCCCGCCGTGGTACGAAGCCGGCACCGGAAGACCTTCTCTCCGGCACACCGAGCGCAACAGCCCCAAGGGGAGCGACGGGGATTCGAGGGCTTGCCAGGGCATGGAGACGAGCAGCACGTCGTCCGTCATCGCATTCCGTTCCGCTCGGCCCGATTGGTGTTCGGTGCAAGTGGGAGCACCGGTGTGAAGGGTGCTCCCACCCTTCACGCCGGATCAGCGGGTTTCGCTGTTCGGCAGACTGGTGCGCACCACGTAGCGGCACACGCCCCTGGTCCTGTCCTTGATCGGCACGCGCTTGATCTTCATCTCCTCACCCCCCTCCGACGACGAGGTTCATCGCGGACATCCTGTTGCGGTGGCGCGTGCGGAACCAGCGGGCGAGCACGGCGGGGTTCTGACCGGTGAGACCGGCGATCATGTCGGCGAGGTCCTCCACGTCGGCGTACCGACGGCAGACCTCCAGCCACTCCCGGCTGTGCTCGCGGTACTCCTCGCGGACGCGCTCGTCGCGGAGCGCGCGGGCGAGGTAGCTGACGCCGACGGCCACGTGTCGCGTTTCGTCGCGGCGCACGTAGTGGTAGATCTCGCTGAGCCCGTCGTCCCGGAAGTACCGCTTCAGCAGCAGGAACTCGTCGGCCGCGAAGCCCTCCAGGACCGTGTGGGCCAGGGCCTTGCCCAGGTAGGGGAGGCTGGTCAGCTGGTCGTCGAGCGGCGAGATCTCGTCCACGCAGTTCTCCGCCGACCCGCCGACGTGCTCGGCGTACCGCAGGAAGGCGTCCGCGTGCCGGGCCTCGTCCGCGGCGGCGGCGGCCATGTCGAACCGGTAGGCGACGTCGTCGGTCTCGGCGGCCAGGGCGGCCGCCGTGACCAGTCCCGCCTGTTCGGCGTAGTAACTGCGCGAGGCGAGTCGCCACCCCAATTCGGCGCGCCGGTCGTCGCGTTCGCCCGGCTTCCGGGAAAGGATTTCGCCGACATTCCAGGGGAGTTGTTCGAGGGCCGAGCGGAACAGTTTGTACGCCACCGCATCCGTGTACAGCTCATCAGGGCGCAACAGCGACATACGACCCCCAGACACCCCGATAATTGAATTGCGCAGAGTGGCTCACCCGTTTCCGACAGTAGCGACCACCCATCGACGTCGTCAAGGCGATCGGTCTGCGGAATTGCACTCGACAAGCCGGACCTCGACCCATCCCGTGTGGAATAGCGCGCGGACCCCTTGGTCCGGGTCGACCGAAGGGGGACGCACCGCCGGTGGGTCAGCGGGGGATCGGGATGCGGCCCCACACGACTTTCAGGTCGCCTTCGTGGCGCACGCCCCAGTCGTTGCAGATGGTCTCGACCATCTTCATGCCGTTGCCCCTGGTGGCGTTGACGCTGGAGGAGCCGACGACGGGGTCGCGGTCGGGGGTGGCGTCGCGGGCCTCGACGACCAGTTCGGGGCCGCGGTCCGGGTGGACCTCGCGGCGCAGGAGCAGGTACCTCGGGTCGTCGGCGTGGTCGCAGGCGTTGGACGCCAGTTCCGTGGCCACCAACTGCACGTCGAGGATGAAGTCCTCGTCGTGCGCGTGCAGCGCCTCGCCGATGTGGTGGCGCACGGCGGCGAGGTCGTCGCAGACCACCGAGGTGTCGATCGGCACCTGGTCGGTGGTCCGGCCGGCTTTGGCGTGGCCGTCCGCGCCGCGCTCCTCCTGCGGAACCGTCGCCTCCCGATCGCGACCCGCCGGCGGGACGGCCGGGGCGGGGGTGGCGGAACCGGGTCTGCGGCCCTCGCGGGGCCCGTCGGGACCGGACGCGGGGGTGGGGTCGGAACGGGGATCGATCATCGCCCCTGATTGCCCGGTTCGCGCTCACCTCACACCTGGTTGCACCGTTCAGCCCAACGCTGTCGTGGATGAGTCGGGTACCAATGGGGGTTCGGCACGGTCGATCACCACTTCTACCGCCCGGTTTGTTAAGTTAGGCTCACCTAAAACGAGGAGGAGTTCCCCGATGGCGACCAACCCCTTCGACGACGAGAACGGCACGTTCCACGTGCTCACCAACGACGAGGGCCAGCACTCCCTGTGGCCGGCCTTCGCCGAGGTGCCGCAGGGGTGGGCGGTCGTCTTCGGCCCGGACGCCCGGCAGGCGTGCCTGGACCACGTCGAGGCCAACTGGACCGACATGCGCCCGCTCAGCCTGGTCGCGCGGACGGGCGGCACGGCCGCCGGCGCGGCGGGCTGACGCGACCACGTCCGGTACCGCCGCGGCCGCGACGCGCTGCGCCCGCCGCGGCCGGCCGTCCTGTCGAGACGACCGGGCGCGCCCCGGCTCGCACGGATCGCGGTGACCGGCCCCGAACCGGCCGTCTCCGTCCACAGTGGAACCTGAAACGGGTGCGGGTGCCGACGGGTGTGCGCCGTGCCGCAGGCCGCTCCGCCACCGTGACCGACACCGCGACCCCGGCGCGCTCTGGTGAATACACGGGTCCAACGACCCTGATGGGGGTGTCCGGTCGGTCGGACGCATTCGGGTCCCGTATTCGCGGTGCGCGGTTCACCGGGCGGAACGACGTCCCGGTCGCAGGCCGATGACCGTCCACCGGTGGTCCGCACGCCCTCGCGACCCCGCTTCCCCTCGGGTCGGCGGAGGAGCCGGTGACCTCGGACATCGCCCGCATCGTCGCCGAGCACCGGGAACCGTGGTCCACGCCGGATGACCCGGGTGCATCGCCCTCCTGCGTTTTCCTCGTCCCCGGTATTCGGCAGGCCCTGGACCGGGTTCTCGCACCGAATTCCTCCGGGCCGAGAACCCGCGAACGCCATCCACCGAGACGAGGCCGACCCGTGTCGCACGACATCACCGAGCGGAAGTTCACCATCCTGTTCGACTGGTTCGACCACACCGACGACGGCCGGCTCACGCACCCCGACTTCGAGCACCTCGTCCTGGGCATCGTCAACGCGCTCGTGCGCGCGCTGGACAGCGACGGCAGCGGCAGCATCAGCCACGCCGAGTTCCGCACGGCCATCGAGGAGTTCTACCTCGGCACCGACCCGGAAGCGCCCGGCAACCGGCTGCCGGGCAGTCCCCTGACGACCGGGTAGCGCTGGAGTCGCACGCGGTGCTCGGGCTGCCCGGGGACCTGACCGCCGTCGGGCGCTTCCACGTCACGTGGCGCACCCCGGCCCCGCCGATCGCGGGGCCGGGGGAGAGGGGTCAGCCCGCGGCGCGGACGACGAGGTCGACGACCGCGTCCGGACGCGAGACCGCCACGGCGTGCGAGGCACCCCTGACGGTCACGGTGGCGCGCGAGCCGGCCCGGTCGGCCATGAACTCCTGCGCCCGCAGGGGGATGTTCTTGTCGGCGCCGGCCAGCAGGAACCACGAGGGGGTGTCCGCCCAGGAGGGGGCGCCGGACGCCTCGTTCAGGGCGGCGTCCCGGATGGGGCGCTGGGTGCTCGCCATGAGGGCGGCCTCCCGCGCCGGGACGTCGGCCGCGAACTGCTGCCGGAAGAGCGAGGGCGCGATGTGCAGGTCCTGCGAGCCGTCGGGCAGCGGGACCGGTGCCAGCGTCCCGCCCAGCGTGCTGCCGGGGTACTTCCCGGCGAGCTGCGCCGCGGCCTCGCCCTCGGCGGGGGCGAAGGCGGCGACGTACACCAGCGCCTTCACCTTCGGGGCACGCGCCTTCACGTTGGTGATGACGGCACCGCCGTAGGAGTGGCCGACGAGCACCACGGGCCCGTCGACGCCGGCGAGGCGCGCGTCGAGGGCATCGGCGTCGGCGCGGACCCCGCGCAGGGGGTTGGCCGCGGCGACGGCGGTGAAGCCGCGTCGCTGCAACCGCTCGATGACGGGGTTCCAACTGGAGCCGTCCGCGAAGGCGCCGTGGACGAGGACGATCGTGGGCTTCCGCCCGGCTGCCGGGTGGGGGGCCGCGGGGTGGGAGGCCCCCGCGTCCGACGTGCCGAGCAGGGCGAACCCGGCGACGGCGGCGAGCACGGCCAGCAGGGCGGTGGTGCGTGCGGTGACGCGGTGCGTGAGCGTGTGCATGTCCGTCCTCAGTCCGCGAGGAACGCGATCAGGGCGGCGTTGACCTCGGCCGCGTGGGTGAGCAGCAGGCCGTGCGGGGCGCCGTCGACCTCGACGTAGCGCGCGTCGGGCAGGCGGCGGCGGAACTCGCGGGCGGTGGCGTCGATCGGCAGGATGCGGTCGGCGGTGCCGTGCAGGATCAGCGACGGCACGTCGATGCGCTCCACGTCGGCCCGGAAGTCCGTCAGCCACGCCGGGACGCACGCGTACGCCGCCACGGGCGCCGAGGCGATGGCGGTGGTCCAGTTCGCCCGGAGCGCGGCCTCGCTGAGGCGGGACCCGAGCGTCTCGTCGGTGTTGAAGAAGTCGACGAAGAAGTTCTCGTACCAGGCGTAGCGGTCGGCCTCGGCCTGCTCGGCGATGCCGTCGAACACCGACTGCGGCACGCCCGCCGGGTTGTCCTCCGCCTGGAGCAGGAACGGCTGGAGCGCGCCGAGGAACGCCGCCTTCGCCACCCGCTGCGAGCCGTGGGTGCCGAGGTAGCGGGCGACCTCGCCCGAACCCATCGAGAAGCCGACGAGGACGACGTCGCTCAGGTCGAGCTGGGTGAGCACCTCGTTCAGGTCACCGGCGAAGGTGTCGTAGTCGTAGCCCGTCATGGTCCTGCTCGACCGGCCGAAGCCCCGGCGGTCGTAGGTGACGACCCGGTAGCCGGCCTTGACCAGCGCGTCGGTCTGCTTCTCCCACGACTGCCCGTCCAGCGGGTAGCCGTGGATCAGGACGACCGGCTGGCCGGAGCCGTGGTCCTCGTAGTACAGCTCGACGCCGGTCGAGCCCTCGGTGCCGACGGTGATGGTTCCCATGGTGCCTTCCCGCCCGTCCGCCGCGTGCGGATCGGGCACGGCACGAACCTAGGGACCGGGCGGGACCGGTCGCGTCCGTCGGACGACGTCTTCGGCGTACGTCACGGTGTCGGCAGCACCGCGGCCAGCTCGCCGCGGGACGTCACGCCCAGTTTGGGGAACATCCGCTGGAGGTGGGTGCTCACCGTCCTGGGCGAGACGTACAGCCGCTCGCCGATCTCCCGGTTCGTCAGCCCCTGCGCGGCGAGCTGGGCGACGTGCAGCTCGGTCGACGTGAGCCGGTCGACGGCGGCCGGGTCCTGGCGGGGGGAGGAGGTGCCCGCGGCGCGCAGCTCCTGGCGCGCCCGGTCCGCCCAGGCCGACGCGCCGAGCGCGTCGAAGACCTCGCGCGCGGCCTGGAGGACGACGCGGGACTCGGCGGGCCGCCGGTGCCGGCGCAGCCACGCGCCCAGGGCGAGCTGCACCCGTGCCCGCTCGAACGGCCAGTCGACGGGCACGGCGCCGAGGGCCGCCCGGTAGAGCGGCTCGGCGGCGTCCGGCGGGCTGAGCAGGGCGCGGGCGAGGCGCAGCCCGCAGAGCAGGGCGGGGGACGGGGTGCGCTCTTCGAGCGGGGCCAGTTCCGCCAGGACGTCCCGCGCCGCGTCCGCCGACTCGCTGCGCACGCCCGCCTCGACCAGTTCGGCGACCCCGTAGAAGCGCAGCCAGGGGTGGAAGGCGGGGTCGGCCGGGTCGAAGACGCGGTGCAGGTGCCCGAAGGCGTCGCCGTAGCGCCCCTGGCAGAGGGCCGCCTGCCCGCGTGCCATCTGGACGATGGCCAGCGCGGGGCGCGCGCCGCCGGGGAGGGCGGTGCGCTCCGCCTCCGCCGCCCACGCCTCCGCCCCCGGGTCGCCGCAGACGGCGGCGAGCTGCGCGCGGATGGCGTGCACCATCGCGTGCACGAGGGGTTGACCGGTCTCGCGGGCCAGCTCGGCGGCTTCCTCGGCGGCGAGGTGACCGGCGCGCACGTCACCGAGGCGCGCGGCGCTCCCCGCCTGGACGCAGAGGGCGCGGGCCAGCATCGACAGGCGGCCCTGCGCCCGCAGGGCGTCCAGCGACCGCGCCGTCAGCCGGCCCGCCAGGGCGGGAGCGCCCACCGTCACCGCGGCACCGCCCAGGAGCTGGTCCCCTTCGGCGTCCTCGGAGGACCGTTCCAGCTGACCGGCCAGGCATTCGAGGACGGCCCGCCCGCGCTCGACCGGCGCGCAGTACGCCCGCAGGGCCACCAGGTCGGCGTTGTCCGCGTCCACGGGCATCCGGTCGACGGCCTCGGCGACCCGTCGGCGCGCGGCCGGACCCGGTTCCCCCCAGAAGCAGTGCAGGACCGCGCCCCACAGCATGCGCAGCCCCAGCACGGGCTCGCCACCGGCGGCGATCCCGGTGGCCAGCTCGGCCAGCTCGGCGGTCGCGGTGCCCTCGCCCCGCGCCGACCCCTCGACCAGGGCGATGCCGACCCAGGCCGCCCGGCCCTGGTCCCGGACCGAGAGGTCCAGCGACCGCGCCCGGGCCAGCAGGCGCGCCGCGACGTCGCACTGGCCCGACTCCAGCGCGAGCTCGGCCGCGCGCAGCAGCCGGTCCGCGCGGGCGGACGGGTCCGCGGTCAGCTCCGCCGCCCGCCGCAGCGCGGCCAGGGCCGCGGCGACACCGCCCCGCCGCAGGGCCCGGCCGGCGGTGGAGTCCAGGTCCCGCGCCGCGTCCTCGTCGGGCCCGGCGGTGGCGGCGGCGCGGTGCCACGCCTGCCGGTCGGGCTGCCCCCGGAGCCCGGAGGCGAGGGCGGCGTGCGCGGCCTGCCGTTCCGCGGCGGTCGCGGCGTGGTGCATCGCCGAGCGGACGAGCGGGTGCCGGAAGACCAGCCCCCAGGGCTCCACCAGGCCCGCGTCGACCGCCGGTTGGAGGGCGGCGACGTCGACCGCCGTCCCGAGCACCAGGGAAGCGGCGGCGAGGCACTCGTCCATCGTGCCGTCACCGTTGAGGGCCGCGAGGAGGAGGACCGCCCGGGTGGCGGGCGGAAGGCGGGAGACCCGTGCCGTGAAGGTCCGCTCCAGCCGCTCGGTCAGCGGCAGCGGGCCCGGGGTGAGCGCGTACGCCCCGCCGATCGACCGCAGCGCCACCGGCAGCTCGGTCAACGCCAGCGGGTTCCCGGCCGCCTCCGCCAGCAGCCGCCGCCGGACCTGCTGCCCCAGGCCGGGGGCCACCGCGTCCAGCAGCTCGCCCGACACCTCGTCCGTCAACGGGTCCAGGTGCAGCACGGGCAGCCCGGCGCCCCCGAGCCGGTCGTCCAGGCCGCGGGTGACGGCGACCAGGGCGAGGGGGTCGGACTCGATCCGCCGCGCGACGAACCCGAGCACGTCGAGGCTGGCCCGGTCCATCCAGTGGGCGTCCTCGACGACCACCAGCAGCGGCGCCCTCACCGCCGCGTCCGACAGCAGCGTCAGCGCGGCCAGGCCGACGAGGTAGAGGTCGGGCACGGCCTCGTCCACGAGCCCGACGGCCGCGCGCAGCGCGGCGCGTTGCGGTCCGGGCAGCGCGTCGATCCCGTCCCGCAGCTGGTGGACCAGCTGGTGCAGGCCGGCGCAGGGAACGTCCTCCTCGGACTGCACCCCCACGGCCGTGACCACCCGGGTCCCGCGGTCCGCGGCCCGCGCCGCCGCCTCGGCGACCAGCGCCGACTTGCCGATCCCGGGGGCGCCGAGGACGACCACCGCGCCGCCCGCCCCGGAGGCGGCCTGTTCGACCAGGTCGGCCAGCGCGCGGCGCTCCGCGTCGCGCCCCAGCAGCGCCCGTCGTCGCATGCCCCGCTCCGTCCCCTCGTGCGATTCCGCCGCACAATGGCACGCGCGCCGCTCCGGGCGAAAGTGAGGCTGCCCGAACGTACGGGGATATTCGGGCAGCGGCTGGGACATCGCGCGGACCCATCGGCCGCGGAGGTGGTGAGCTTCACAGCCGGGCCACGTCGTGCCGCCGCTCCACGAAGGACGCCGCTCCACGAGCCCGCCGTCGGGTGACCCGTGACCCGCTCGACGCCGCCGGTACCCGCGGGCCACCGGTCCGAGCGGTCAGGCGGGCTTCGGGTCGCCCCGCCTCCCGCGACCGGGGACCACTTCGATGATGTTCGCGATGTCCAGCACGAGGGTGGTGCGATCGGGCCGGAGCACCGGCACCCAGGCACGTTCGGTGAAGGGATCGACGAGCACCGGTCCCACGACGACGCCGCGCCCGAAAGCGGACGGGGCGAACACGTCGGGATCGAGGTAGGTGACGACCGCGCCGCGGTCGAGGAGGTGTGCGTGGGCCATGACGTCGCCCTTCGACGCTGGGGGAGCGCCGACTGCTTGACGTCCCGGTCGAGTACCCGCGCACCACCGCGCCAACCGCGCGTCCGACGACGGGGTGACCGGCGAGCGGTCAGTCCAGGGCGTTGGCCGAATCGGCGAGGAGGGCCCGCCGGTCGTCGAGGTCGGCGATGATCCGGTCCAGGGCGTCCACGGCCCGCACCGACTCGCCGCCCTCGACCAGTTCGACCACCTCCCGGGCCTGCTCGCCGATCCACCGCGGCCACTCCCGCCAGGACGTGCCGGTCGGGTTCGCCTCGGTCATCACCACTCCTCTCGGGACGTGCCGGTCAGCGGCCGAACAGGCCGACCAGGGTTCCGGCGGCCAGCACCCGGCCCTCGACCGCGGCGCGCAGGTCGTCCGCCGTGACGCCCTCGCCGAGCCCGAGCGGCCGGTCCACGGCGAACAGGCGGAAGAAGCAGCGGTGCGGTTCGTCGCCCACCGGCGGCCGCGGACCGCCCCAGCCGGGCTCGCCGTAGCCGTTGCGGCCGACCACCGCGCCGGCGGGGACCGACCCCTCCTCGACGGACGTCGCGTCGGCCGGGATGCCGGTCACCACCCAGTGCGTGAACGTCCCACCGGGAGCGTCCGGGTCCTCGCACAGCAGCGCCAACTCCTCCGTGCCCGCCGGCACGTCCGACCACACCAGCGGCGGCGAGGTGTCACCGCCGTCGCGGGAGTACCGGTCGGGGATCAGGGTGTGGTCGCTGAACGCGGGGCTGCGCAGGCCCAGGCCGCCGTCGGCCTCCGGACCGCCGCCACCGCCCGCCGGCCCCGCGGCCCGCTCACCCGCCGGGCGCGGCGGGTGGTCGCGCTGCAACCGCTCGTTCGCCGCCGCGTCGGCGTGCTGGTCGGGCACCCCGTGGTCGTCGAGGTCGGCGCGCAGCCGAGTGCGCCGGACGTCGTAGGCGTGGCTGCCGGGATCGGGCATGTCGCACTCCACCTCCACTCGTTCGACCACGTCCCGAGGACGGCGGGAACGCGGCGTGACCCGACTATGAGGTCCTGTCGCCCACCGCGCCACTCGACTCCGTGCCGCCCGGGACCTCCGTGGTCCGGACGGGGTCAACGGCCGCTGGGGTCGGCGCGGGTGGTGTCGTCGTCGAAGCGGACCGAGGCGACGACCTCGGCCGGGTTGGCGTAGTCGACCGGCGGGATCGCGCGCAGCGCCCGCGCCGTGACCTCGTCGCCCCGCTCCTGCGCGGCGTTCACGAGTTCGTCCTTGCCCGCGGGGAAGTCGACCTGTTCCAGGCACTCCTCCAGCCGTTCACGAGTGGTGTACGCGGACATCGTGACCTCCGTGCGTTCCTCGTCCCGGTCGGGTCCGTCCCGCGCCGGGGTGTGGGTGGTCGCGGCCGGGTGGCGCGTCGCGCACCCGGCCGGGCGACGGGTTCGCCGAACGCGTACCCGGCACAGGGGCGCCCAACCCGGTCACCACCCGGTCAGGTCGGCGTCGTCCGTCGCCGGTCCCGGTCCTTCCCCGGTCCCCGGTGTTCGGTGTCGACCACCGGCTCACGCGACCCGGGGCAGCGGGCCCGGCGTCGCGGTGGCGTACGGCGCCAGTCGACCGGCCAGGTCCGACGGCGCCTCGCCGGTCGGCCCGTACCCGGTGCGGGCACCCCGTTCGCCCCGGAACAGCGCGTCGACCCAACGGGCCACCGCCCGCGGCCCGGGGAGGAGGTCCGAGCCGAACCACGACTGGACGATCAGGTCCTCGCCGCTGTGCGTCTCCACCGCCGCCGCCCAGCCGCTGCGCTCGTCCCACAGCAGCGCCGCCTCGCGGTCCGGGAAGGCCGGCAGCCTCCGGTCGAGTTCCAGGAACACGGTCGCGATCCCCTCGACCTGCACGTACGACCGCTCGGGGGCGAGCCCCAACTCCCGGGTGACCGACCGCGCGTAGCCGTGGAGCGCCCTGACCACAAAGCCGTTGAACCGCGATTCCATCCTGCGTCGCCGCCTTCGCTCAACCACCGGGTGAACGCGCCGGCTGCTCGACGCACTGGTTCAGTACCCCGCACGGAGCGGCGAAACCCCCGGTTCGCCGGTGCCGCGGAAAACCGCCGGAGGTTCGTGCCGGCAGGTGTGACGGGGATGGGCGAGGGAAAGAGTGGGTGGGCGAAGCGGGCCGGCGGTGACCGGTGCGGAGGAGGCTGGGCGATGGACGGGCAGTGGGATGAGGCCGGTGGTCACGTCGCGAGCGGGTTGGCCCGTCGGCTCGACGAGGTCACGGGCGCGTTGGCCGAGCTGTCCGCGGTCCTGGACCAGGAGGAGCGGTTGTCGACCGTCCTGGACCAGGTCTGCCGGCAGGTGGCCCGGGCGGTCCCGGGGACTGACGTGGTGAGCGTGACCCTGCTGGGCCGGGACGGTCCGACGACCGCGGCGGCGACCGGGCGGCGGGCGTTGGACGTGGACTCCGCGCAGTACCGCACCGGCGAGGGGCCCTGCCTGGAGGCCGGTCGGGCGGGCCGGGTCGTGCAGGCGACGGTGAGCGCGACGTCGCACCGGTGGCCGGTGTTCTCGGAGGTGGCCGCGAGGTCGGGCGTCGCCTGCTACCTGTCGGCCCCGCTGCGCGTCGACGAGGAGTGGACGGGTTCGCTCAACCTCTACGGCGGGCGGGAGCGCGGGTTCGAAGAGCTCGACGCGGCCGTGCTGGAGCTGTACACGACCGCCGCGGAGGCGGCGCTGCGCAATGCCCGCCGCTACCAGGGGGCCCGCCGGCAGGCGGCTGAGCTGGGCCAGGCGTTGGTCAGCCGTGCGGTCATCGACCAGGCCAAGGGGATCGTCATGGCGGTGCACCGGATCAGCGCGGACGAGGCGTTCGCGATGCCGGCCGACCGTTCCCAGCGCGAGAACGTCAAGCTCCGCGACCTGGCCCAGCGCTTCGTCGACGACATCATCGGCAGCGGCGGTCGAGTCGCCCCGGACAGGTGAGGCAGAGCACTTCGGAAGGGGAACACCGGGACGTGCCGTGCCGTTGTACGGGGTGGTCGGTGCGGTCCGTGTCCCCGGGCCTCACCCAGAGCCTTCGCGGAACACCGTTCGGCTGGAGCCGCGTCGAGCCACTCGCCGAGAGGCGACCGCCGTGCCGACCCCTCAACCCGCCCCGACCGCTCACCTCCCCCCAGAGCGGCCAGGGGCTGCCGCCTCCGGTCGCCGCCTCCCCCAGCGCGACCGGAGGCCGTTCTTCTTCCGGCGATCTCCCGCGGGCCACCGGAACACCGCTCCCGGGCGCACGCGACCCCACTCGGACCGCGGACGGCGCACGGGGGGTGCCGGACCGGTCAGCGGCGCTCGTGCAGCGCCGCGAGCCGCGACCACAGGCGGGCCAGCGTGGCGGCTCCGGCGAGCAGCACGTCGACCGATACCCGTTCGTCGCTGTCGTGCCACCGGTCCTCGGGCAGCCCGGTGCCGAAGAACACCACCGGCGCGTCCAGGGTGCGGGCGAGCAGTTCGGCGGGCCCGCCGCCCGCGTTGCCCATCCGGCCCGGCGGTGAGCCGAACCCCTCGTGCACGGCGGCCGCGAGCGCGTCGAGCGCGGGGTGGTCCTCCGGGGTGCGGTACGGCTCCTGGCCGGCCTCCTCCGAGACCGTCAGCTCGTAGTCGACGCGGTCGCCGATGTTGTCCGCCACCCAGCGCCGCAGTTGGTCGGCCACGTCGGCGACCGTCTGGTCCGGCACGGTGCGGATGCTCAGGTCGGCGGCGGCGACCGAGGGGATCGCGCCCGTCGGTGGTCCGACCGGGTCGCCCGCGACCACGGTGAGCACCTCGACGGCCGGTCGGGTCCACAGCCGTTCCAGCACCGTGTACCCCGCTTCACCGCCGATGCTGCGGGTGTCCGACCTGGTGAGCCAGTCGTCGTCGCTGAACGGCAGCGCGGCCAGGTCGGCCTTGGTGCGCTCGGAGGCCTCGGCCACGGCGTCGTAGAACCCGGGCAGGGTGACGCGGCCCTTCTCGTCGTGCAGCCGCGCCAGCAGCCCGGACAGCTTCTCGGCGGGGTTGGGCGCCGGTCCGGACACCGCGCCGCTGTGCACGTCGCGCAGCGGACCGCGCACCTCCAGGTGCGCGCCGAGCATGCCCCGCACGCTGGTGCAGATCGCCGGGTGGTCGGCCCGCCACAGCACGGTGTCGGAGAAGACCACCAGATCGCAGTCGAGCCGATCGCGGTGCTCCTCGATCACCTGGGCGAAGTGCGGTGACCCGGCCTCCTCCTCGCCCTCGACCAGGAACTTGAGGTTCACCGCCGGGGCGGTGCGCCCGGTGGCGGCCAGGTGCGCCCGGACGCCCCACAGGTGGGCCAGCACCTGCCCCTTGGCGTCGGAGGTGCCCCGACCGTAGAGGCGGCCGTCGCGCAGGGTCGGTTCGAACGGCGGCGTCTCCTCCCACTGCCAGTCCTTGGCGGCGCGCACGTCGTGGTGGCTGTAGACCAGGACCGTCGGCGCGTCGGGCGCCTCGCACCACTCCGCGTACACCGCGGGCCGGCCCGTCGCCCCCCACTCCTCGACCACGGGGAAACCCGTGTCCCGCAACGCCCCGGCGAGCCACTTCGCCGACCGGGTCAGGTCGACGTCGTGCTCCGGCTCCCCCGCGACCGAGCGCACCCGCACCCAGCCGGTCAGCTCCTCGACGACCCGGTCCCGGTGCTCTGCCAGGTAGCCGTGCACCCGCTCGGTCGTCCCGCCGCCCTCGTCCTCGCCCGGTCGGGGCGACGTCCCCTCGTCAACCACCGGTTCCCCCCTGTCGCGCGGTCGTCCCACGGGCTTCGCGGGTGCCCGGGCACCTGGCCGGATCGGTGCGCAGCTCGGCCACGCCCTCGCCGGTCAACGCGGAGACGGTCCGCGCGCCGGGGTGCGCGCCGGGGTGCGCACGGCACAGCGCGGTCACCCAGTCCGGCGGTGCGACGTCGACCTTGTTGAGCACCAGCGGTTCCGGCACGTCGTCGGCGCCGATCTCGTGCAGCGCCGGATCGGCCCGCCCGACCTCCTCCAGCGTCGACGAGAAGGCGTCGACGAGCCGGTGCAGCAGGTGGCGGACGAAACCCACGGTGTCGGCGACGGTCGACGCCACGCCCTCGACCTCGATCCGGCGCACGGTGGGGTCCGGGGTCGCGAACAGGACGTCCTCGGAGGTGGCCCGGGCCCCGGAGAGCCGGTTGAGCAGCGCGGACTTGCCCGCGTTGGTGCAACCGGTGATCGCCACCGACGGGACGCGGTCGTGGGCGCGGCGGGCACGGGCGCGGTCCCGCCTGCCGGCCGGCTCGGCCACCCGGCCGCCGCGGATGCGCGGGAGCGCCTCGCCCTGACCGCGCAGGCGCGGCAGGTGGTAGGCGATCCGGGCCGGCTCCACCTGGAGGCGGCCCTCGCTGCCGCGGGCGTGCCGGGCGAAGATGTCCAGGACCAACGCCGTGCGGTCCACCACCCGGAGCCCGACGCGCGCCTCCAGCGCCCGGGCCTGGCGCGGGGACAGCTCCCCGTCCGCGATGACCAGGTCGGCGTGCGCCCGACGCGCGGTGGCGGCCAGCTCCTCGGCCTTGCCGGAACCCACGCAGGTGGCCGGGTCCGGTCGGCCGCGCGACTGCACGACCTCCTCCACCACCTCCAGGCCGTCGGTGTCCGCCAAGCGCCGCAGTTCGGCGAGCGACAGTTCCGGTGCGCCCGCGGTCTCCTCCTTGCGCACCGCGACCGGCACCGCCTTCCTCGGGGTGTCCGGCTCGCCGGTGTCCTCGCCCGACAGCCGTGCTCCTGCCATCGCGTCCTCCTCACGCCGTCGCGGGACCACCGGCTACCCGAACCTCCCGCGTCCACGCACCGTGCGGCGGGTTACCGGTGCCGCCGGACCGAGCGTCCCCCGATCGGGGAATCCAACGGCGGTGGTGGTCGCGCCGGACCGGGGCCCGCTTCCCGGGCGCGCGGACGAACCGCCGGTCGGTGCCACGCGGCTTCCGCGGGAACCACCCGGCAGCGGGGCCGCCCGGTCAGGAGTCGCTGGGCGTGCCCTGGCGCCCGTGCGGGACGAGCTGCTCCTCCGACGAGGTCGGTGTGCGGTGCAGCAGGCCGTCCTCGTGCTCGGCGTACTGCCCGGTGTGCGACAGCGGGGGTGAGTACGCGTGGACGGTCACCGTCGGTCCGGCGCCCGGTTCCCGGCGCACCCGGTGGATGAAGGTGTTGTCGAAGTGGAAGCCGTGGCCCTCGGGCGCGACGTCGCCGGTCGGCCGTTCGCCCAGTCGCAGCTGCTCGTGCCGGATGACGCCGCGCACCACGTGCACCGCACCGCTGGAGTGGTGGTGGCACCCGGTGTCGTGCCCGTCCGCCATCCACGAGATCGCCCACACGCCCGGTGGCCGCACCACCTCACGACCTGGTGCGCGACACGCCGCCTGCTCGACGTGGCGACCGGGTACCCGGCTCGCGATCGGGGACCAGCGGTCGTCCCGGGAGGACGTTCGGCTGCGCCCGCCGGGAAGTCGACCACGTCGTGCGGGTGCGTCGAGGGGGTCGTTCGACCCACACCGCGGTGCCGCTGCGGTCGGTAGGGTCGCGCGGCCTCGCCGCACGGCGGGGCGATGCACGAGGGAGGGGTGTCCGATGACCACCACCAGCAGCAGGATCGCCGCGGGGATCGCCGCCGCCGGTCTGGCGGTCGCCGGCGCGGTGCTCGCCGCGGCGCCGGCGACGGCGGCGTCCACGGGGTACATCAGCATCTACAACAACT
This sequence comes from Saccharothrix sabaoui, assembly GCF_051756985.1. NCBI lineage: Bacteria > Bacillati > Actinomycetota > Actinomycetes > Pseudonocardiales > Pseudonocardiaceae > Saccharothrix > Saccharothrix sabaoui. Next base: position 68,884 of record NZ_JBPKJK010000003.1, on the reverse strand, counting down.
GCGGCGGTCCCGTCGTCACCACCGTCCACCGCCTCAGCGGCGCCATGATCGCCGGCACCTCGGCGGCGCCCGCCGGCAGCCGCTACTCCTACCCGGTCGCCGCGGGCACCTACCAGGTGCGCGTGCCGGCGGGGCCGCGCAACGTGACCGTGCTCAACGTGGCGGGGAAGGTGCACACCGTCTCGGTCAAGGCCTGCTGAGCGGGTGAGGGAAGTGGCGTGTCGCCCAACCCGATCGCCGCGGGCGACACGCCACCCCCCTTCCCGTTACGGCAAGGGCTCGGGGAACGTGGGTACCGACCTCAGTGCGCGGTTGCTGCGCGGTTCGGTGCGCGTCTTGGCCTCGTCCACCTGCCGGACCAGTTCGTCGCGGACTTCGCCCAACGCCGCGGTCAGGTCGCGTTTCGAGGACGTGGCGACGAGGTGCAGCCGAGGGGTCCGGTTGATCCAGCACTCCAGGGTGACCCGTTGCTCGACGCCCTCGCGGTCCTTGACGCTGATCTCCAGCTCGATCCGGTCGTCGCGGAACGAGCGCAACCGCGAACCGAGCGAGGCCAGGTGCTCGCACACCCAGTCGCGTTCGGAGGCGGAGAACCCGGTGGCGAGGTGGAGGCGTCGGTCGACGACCCCACCGTTCTCGGGGATGTCGGGCATGTGTTCCTCAGTCCTCCGTGGGAGTGCGGTCGGTGTCGGCTCGGGGAACGGGTCCGGGCGAACCCCCGGCGTCAGGGGGCGGTGGACTTGAGGGTGCGGGCCAGCCGCTCCGGCCTGGGCCAGCGGATTCCGGTGGCCCAGCCCAGCTTCCCGAAGACCCAGATCAGCCGCGCCGAGACGTCGACCTGACCGCGTCGCACGCCGTGGCGGGCGCAGGTCGGGTCGGCGTGGTGGGAGTTGTGCCAGGACTCGCCCATCGACAGGATCGCCAGCGGCCAGAAGTTGGCGGACCTGTCGCGTGCGGTGAAGGGCCGGTCGCCGATCATGTGGCAGATCGAGTTGACCGACCAGGTGACGTGGTGCAGCACGGCGACGCGCACCAGGCCGGCCCAGAAGAACGCGGTCAACGCGCCCCACCAGCTCCACGTGAGCAGCCCCCCGGCGAGCGCGGGCGCGAGCAGCGTCACTGCGGTCAGCCCGGCGAACCAGCGGTTGACGCGCTGGATGTCGGGGTCGGCGAGCAGGTCGGGGGCGAAGCGGGCGGCGTTGGTCAGCTCCCGCTGGAACATCCAGCCCATGTGGGCGTGCCAGAAACCCTTGGCCAGCCCACGGGCCGAGGTCCCGAAGAGCCACGGGGAGTGCGGGTCGCCCTCCCGGTCGGCGTAGGCGTGGTGCCGGCGGTGGTCGGCGACCCAGCCGACGACCGGGCCCTGCATGGCCATGCTGCCGGTCACCGCGAGCGCGATCCTCAGGGCGCGGTTGGCCCTGAAGGCGCCGTGGGTGAAGTAGCGGTGGAAGCCGACGGTCACCCCCAGGCAGGTGAGGGTGTAGAAGAAGACGGCGAGGCCGACGTCGACCCAGCCGAGCCCCCAGCCCCACGCCAGCGGGACCGCCGCGGCCAGCGCCAGCGCCGGCACCACGGCGAACAACTTGACCAGGAACATCTCGCCCGGCGACTTCTCACCCGCCACCATGGGCTGCGGCGCGGTGACTGCTCGGGCGACGCCTGATTCGGCTCTCACGCTCGTACCTCCGGGAACGGCCTGCGTTCTCCGTCGCCGGGGGCCGGGGCGATCGGTGTGGGCTCCGCGTGGTCGGGGAGCCGTATCGGCACGGGTACCCGCGGGTGGTCGCGCCAAACCGGTGTGGCGACACGGTGTGCCCGCTGATCTCCCGGCGGTCCGCCGGCCGCGCACGGGGCAGGGGAGGCACCCGGTGGCGCCGCGGTCGATCACGGTGAGCCGCGTGGCCGCGCTCACCGGTTCGGGAAGCCCGCGGCCGACCAGCCGGTGGCCGTGCCGGCGGGCCGGAACCGGTCGACCCGCTCCGCCGGCGCGGGCGTCCCGGTGCGCGGGGTACCGGCGTGCCGCGTCCCGCAGCGGGCGCAACCTGGTGGTGGTGCGGGTCGACGCCAACGCCTGGCACAGGTCGACCGCCTCCCCGCCCAGTCGCGTCCCGCTGTCGAGTTGGCCGTCGAGCAGGTGGCAGACGGCGAGCGAGACCAGGCTGAACGCCCGGCTGCGCGCCCGGTCCGCCCCGAAGCCGTCCACCGCCGCGGTGAGCAGCCGGACCGCCTCGCCGGTCTCGCCGGGATTTCCGGCCTGCGCCAGTTCGGTGTGGACCACGCCGCCGATCGCCGAGAGTTCGACGTCGGTGAAGAAGAGCGCCCAGTCCGGTGCCGGGCCGTCGTCCCGCGCTCGTGCGTGGTGATCCGCCGCTTCGGCCATCAGCGCGACCGCCTGGTGCGCGGAGCCCGTCCTGGCGTGGGCCCAGGCGTGGTTCGCGGCGACGACCGCCAGGGCGAGCGCCGAACCGCTCGCCCGAGCCGCCCGTTCGGCGTTCCGGAACTCGGCCATGGCCGATCGCGGGGCGTCGTGGTGCAGGTGGACCCGTCCCAGCCGGTAGTGGACGTTCGACACCAGGGCCTCGTCGCCGTTCGCCGCGGCCACCGCCAACGCCGTCCGGAAGTGCCGGAGCGCCTCGCCGGTCCGGCCGGTGTCGAAGCACGCCCAGCCGGCCAGGTTGTGCAGGTCCGCCACCGCGGTGCGGAGCGCGGTGTCGACCCGGTCACTGGTGGGGAGGCTCAGCAGCGCGAGGGCCACCGGCAGCCGTGCCACGGCTTCGTCCGCGCACCGGCCGGAAGCGGTCGTGCACGAGGTGGTCGGGCACAGCTCGGACGTCGTGGCCGGGTTCGAGCATGACGGACCTCCGGGGAGCCGGGTGGGGTGGTGGTCCGCCGAGGTCCGGGGCGAACCCGCCTGTCGAGCCATGCTCCCACGGAACGGCGGGGTCGGAGCGGGCCCCGGTTCATCCGCGCGGCAGCCCCCGCGTTGCCCGCGACCGGGGCCCGGGTGCCGGGGTCCGGGTCCACCGCGACGCGCGGAGCGCCCCGCGCCGGAACCTCAGCGCGTACGGCCATCCGGGCGTCCGCGGTATCGGCCGATCCGCCGAAGGTGTAGGTTGGGAACCGTTACCCCGGACCCCGGTGGCGCGACACCTCCCGCAGTTACCGGAGGCGGATCGCGGACCAGGGTCTTTTTCACGGGCGAACAGCTGCACGGATGAACACCACCGGTGCGCCACGTGGGGTCATCCGCCATCGTGCTCCAGGAAATGACACAGTCATGAGTCGTAGCCGCACGATCTTCCAGGCCCTGTTCGGCACCGCGGTCGTGGCAGGGGGCCTCATCGCCTTCCCCTCCGCGGCGCAAGCCATCACCATCCCGGTGGCGTGCGGTGAGAACGCCTTGGTGGCGGCGGTGAACCTGGCCAACTCCACGCCCACCTCGGACACCCTCGTCCTGGCCGGCGGCTGCACCTACCGCATGACCACCGCCCACGGCGGCGCGTCGAACGCCCTGCCGGTGATCACCACCCCGATCGAGATGATCGGCCCGGCCACCGTCACCAACGCCTCGCTGCTGGGCCTGGGCCTGTTCCGGATCGCCGAGGTCGGGCCGACCGGCAGCCTCACCCTCACCACCGGGGTCGCGTTCACCCGGGGCAACGTCCTGGGCAGCGGCGGCGGCATCCTCAACCGCGGCGCGGTCACCCTCACCGGCAGCACCCTGACCGGCAACACCGCCTCGGGCAACGGCGGCGGTCTCGCCAACGCCGACACCCCGTCCGGCACCGCGCCCGCCGCCACGTTCACCAACAGCCCGGTGTCCGGCAACCTCACCCTGCTCGGCGACGGCGGCGGCATCTACAACGGCCTGCGCGGCACGCTGACCGTCACCGGCGTCTCCGGCAGCCCGCTGTTCGTCACCGGCAACAGCGCCGGCCGCGGCGGCGGCATCTCCGCGGTCGACTCGACCGCCACGACCCTGACCCAGACCGCCGTGACGAACAACCACGCGCTGCTGACCCTGGGCAACTCCGGTGGCGTCCACCGCCGCGGCGGCACCATGACGACCACCAGCGCCCCCATCACCGCCAACACCGCCGACAACTGCGTGGGCAGCGTTCCGGCGGTCCCGAACTGCACCGGCTGACCGCCCCGGCGGCACCGAGAGCACCTCGGCGCCGTCCCCTTCCCCCGCTCGGCTTCCGACAGCAGGACCCGATCGGCACGACCCCCGTCAGGCACCCGCCGGCGGGGGTCGTGGGTTGTGCGGGACGAGCGCGGCGGCGTCCCGCTCGTTCGGGAACCCCCAGTGCCCTGGGAACGCGGGCCGGGAGTGCTTGCAGGCGGTGGGGGGCCCGGTTAGATTCGGCGTCGTCGCGCTGATCCGCGGCACCAGGGGGATGTCCGGTCGGAAGTCCGCGTCCGCTCACCGGGAACACCGGGTCCCGGCGGCGAACCGGCTCGGCCGCCCGCACGTGGCACGAGTGGTGGCGCGCTCCCCCCGCGCCCGTCGTGCCGCGCTCGTCCGCCACGTCCGTCCGCCGCACCCGGCCACGCCGTCACGCCGTCGCACCGCGACGCCCCGTGCGGTGCTGCCCGCCCGCCGCGGTCGCCGTGGATTCGTGGTCGCCGTGGGAGTCGTGGAGGGAAGGCCGATGGGGCAGGTGTCCGGGGTACCGGCGGTGAGCGTGGTCGTGCCGACGTTCAACAAGGCGCGGTACCTGGAGTTGACGTTGGCGTCCTACACCGGCCAGTCGGTGCGGGACTACGAACTGGTCGTCGTCGACGACGGCAGCACCGACGACACCGCGCACGTGGTGCGGCGGTACGCGGAGCGCCTGCCGATCACCTACGTGCAGCAGGACAACAAGGGCCGTTCGGCGGCCCGGAACACCGGCGTCCGGGCGGCGGCGGGTGACGTCGTGGTGTTCTGCGACGACGACAGGATCGTCTCCCCGGACTTCGTGGCGCGGCACGCCGAGGCGTTCGAGGGCGGCGGGACGCCGCTCGTGCTGGGCCGGCAGGGCGGCGTGCTGACGCGCTGGCACCCGGCGCTGCCCGCGGACGAGAGGCTGATGGCGTTGTGCGCGGGGGTGCCGCGGGACCTGCTCGGCGGCGAGGTCGCCCTCGTCGACGCCGACGCCGTGGAGCACGACCTGGACCGGGTGCTCGCCACCTACGGCCTGCCTGAGCCCTGGTGGGAGTACCACGTCGTGCCGGTGCTGGAGGTCTTCCCCGACCCGGCGGACTTCGCGTTGTCGTGGCTGCTCGGCACGACCGGGAACATGTCCGCGCTGCGGGAGCAGGTGGTCGAGGTCGGCCTCTTCGACGAGGGCTTCACCGGCTGGGGGCTGGAGGACGCGGACCTGAGCCACCGGCTGGTCCGAGCGGGCGCGCGGGTGGTCGTCCGGGAGGCGGTCAACCACCACCAGGTGCACCCGGGCACCGGCAAGCCGGCCGAGTGGCTGGTCAACTTCCGCTACTTCAGCCGGAAGGCCGACTCCGTCGAACCGGCGCTCTACCGGCTGGTGGTGCACGGGCTGATCGACCTGCCCACCGCGGACGCGGTGGCGCGGGAGTGCGCGGCGCTGAGCCGGGCCGGGCGGACCGTGCTGGTCGACGAACTGCGCCGCCGCTACGACGAGCTGTTCGACCGGACCGAGGCCGAAGCCGGACTTTCCCAGTAGCGGGCCAGGTCACCGACAGCGGCATTTGCCGTAATCACCGTCTCGGTGCGGCACGCGTCGGCCACATTGAAGCCGAACCGCGGCCGGCGTGCCAGGAGCAGTATCGGGAACCCGATGCGTGATTCCGAGAACGCGCGCCGGCCGTAGCCGCGCCACGTGAACCCGAGGTACGTTCAGGTCGGCTCATTTCGCTGTCGTGCAACCACTCTTCGAGCCGCGGTCGTCGTGGACCGCATTCATTTCGTCCGGAACGGCTCGCATTCGCGCGTGCGGTGGGGGAGGGCCCGATGGAGATTTCCGAAGATGGCCGTATCGCGATCATCGGAATGTCCTGCCGGTTGCCGCAGGCGCCCGGCACCGACGCCTTCTGGCGGTTGCTGCGGGAAGGGCGGGACGCGGTCACCGCGCCGCCCCCGGGACGCGCGGGGCGACTGCCGGCGGGGTTCCTCGACGACGTGGCGGGGTTCGACGCGGCGTTCTTCGGGATCTCACCGCGCGAGGCGGCGGCGATGGACCCGCAGCAGCGCCTGGTGCTGGAGCTGGCGTGGGAGGCGCTGGAGGACGCGCGCGTCGTCCCCGGCACGCTCGCCGGCGGCCGGACCGGCGTGTTCATCGGCTCGACCTGGGGCGACTACGCGGCGCTGAGCCGACCCACCCCGCACACCACGACCGGCACGAACCGGGGCGTCATCGCCAACCGCGTGTCGCACTTCCTCGGCCTGCGGGGCCCCAGCCTGACCGTCGACTCCGCGCAGTCCTCCGCGCTGGTCGCCGTGCACCTCGCGGTCGAGAGCCTGCGGCGCGGCGAGACCGGGTTGGCGCTGGTCGGCGGGGTGAACCTGAACCTCACCGCCGACCGCGAGACGAGCGCGGTCGAGTTCGGCGGGCTGTCCCCGGACGGCCGCGGCCGCACCTTCGACGCCGGTGCCGACGGGTTCGCGCGCGGCGAGGGTGGTGGCGTGCTCGTGCTCAAACCGCTGGCCGGGGCGCTCGCCGACGGCGACCCGGTGCACGCGGTCATCCTCGGCAGCGCGGTGAACAACGACGGCGCGACCCCCGGCCTCACCGTACCCAGCGCCGACGCCCAGGCCGAGGTCGTCCGGGAGGCGCTGAGCCGGGCGGGCGTCCGGCCCGACGACGTGCAGTACGTCGAGCTGCACGGGACCGGCACCCCCGTGGGCGACCCGGTCGAGGCCGCCGGTCTCGGCGCCGCCCACGCCGGCCGGGCCACCGAGCTGCTGGTCGGCTCCGCGAAGACCAACGTCGGCCACCTCGAAGGCGCCGCCGGGGTGGTCGGCCTGCTCAAGACCGTGCTGAGCATCCGGCACCGGGCGCTGCCCGCGAGCCTGCACCACGACACGCCCAACCCCGCGATCCCGTTCGACGCGCTCAAGCTGCGCGTGCCGACCGAGCTGACGGCGTGGCCGCGCCCCGACCGGCCGCTGGTCGCCGGTGTGTCGTCCTTCGGCATGGGTGGGACCAACGCCCACGTGATCGTCGCCGCCGCACCGGGAGCGGTCGCCGCCGCACCGGGAGCGGGGGCCGCCGCACCGGGAGCGGGGGCGCCGCCCGACGCGGCCGGGACGTCCGCGGTCCCGTGGGTGCTGTCGGGCCGGACGCCGCAGGCGTTGCGCGCCCAGGCCGCCCGCCTGCGCGACCACCTCGCCGCCCGCCCCGGGCTGTCGCCCGCCGGGGTCGGCCTCGCCTTGGCCACCACCCGCACCCACTTCGCGCACCGCGCCGCGGTGATCGGCGACCGGGCGCTCGACGCGCTCGCCGAAGGCCGCCAGGCACCCGGGCTGGTCACCGGCCGCGCCGAGGGGCGGGGGCGCACGGTGTTCGTGTTCCCCGGCCAGGGCGCGCAGTGGGTCGGCATGGGTCGCGAGCTGTACGGGACCGAACCGGTGTTCCGCGCCGCGGTCGACGCGTGCGCCGAGGCCCTCGCCCCGCACACCGACTGGTCCCTGGTCGACGTCCTGCGCGACGGCCCGCTGGACCGCGTGGACGTCGTCCAGCCCGCCCTGTTCGCGATGACGGTCTCGCTGGCCGCGCTGTGGCGTTCGTACGGCGTCGAACCCGACGCGGTGGTCGGCCATTCACAGGGTGAGATCGCCGCCGCTCACGTCGCCGGCGCGTTGTCATTGGCCGACGCGGCCCGAGTCGTGGCTTTGCGCAGTCGCGCGCTTACCACGCTGGCCGGGCGAGGTGGAATGACTTCCGTCACACTTCCGGTGGAAGAAGTCGAACGGCTCCTGGTGCCCTGGAAAAACCGGTTGACGGTCGCCGTGGTGAATTCCGCCGATTCGGTCGTCGTGTCCGGCTCGGTGACCGCGTTGGCGGAGTTGACGGCGGAATGCGAGAAAGCGGGCATTCGGACGCGCGCCGTTCCGGTCGATTACGCCGCCCATTCGGCGCAGGTGTCCGCCGTCCGGGAACGGTTGCTCGCCGATCTGGCGGACGTGCGCCCCCGGACGGGCGAAGTGCCGTTCTGCTCGGCGGTGACCGGTGGGCCCCTCGACACCGCGGGGCTGGACGCCGACTACTGGTACCGCAACCTGCGCGACCCGGTCCGCTTCGACCTGGCGACCGCCGCGCTGCTGGACACCGGCCACGACGTGTTCATCGAGGTGAGCCCCCACCCGCTGTTGACACCCGCGATCGAGGGGGCGGGCGTCGTCACCGGGACGCTGCGCCGCGACCACGGCGGGACCCGCGACTTCCTGGCATCCGCGGGCCTGGTCTTCGCCTCCGGCGGGCACGTCGACCTCACCGCCGCCTTCCCGGTGACGACGAGGCCGGTGGACCTGCCCACCTACGCGTTCCAACGCCGCCGTCACTGGCTGGACACCGCGCCGCCCGAACCGGCGGCGGCACCGGCCACCGAGCCGAGCGCGGCCCGGACGGCCCGGCCGAGCGCCGACCCGGACACCGACCCGGGCGTTCACCCGGGCGTTGACCCGAGCGCCGATCCCGACGAGCAGGTGACCGCCGCCATCGCGGCCGTCCTCGGGCACGCGGACGTCGCCGACATCGACCCCTCGCTCACCTTCAAGGAGTTGGGTTTCGACTCGGTCATGGGCGTCGAGCTGCGCGACCGCGTCAACGGCGCGCTCGGCCTGCGGCTGCCGTCCGGGCTCATCTACGACCACCCGACGCCCGCCGCCCTGCTGGCGCACCTGCGCGGCGGCAGGGCCGACGAACCCGGACCCGTCACCGCGCCGAACGACGACCCGGTCGTCATCGTCGGCATGGGCTGCCGGTTACCGGGTGGGGTCGGCTCGCCGGAGGACCTGTGGCGGTTGGTCGAGCGCGAAGGCGACGTGATCGGCGACTTCCCCGCCGACCGGGGCTGGGACCTGGCCCGGCTCCACGACCCCGAACTGCGCAGCGGCCGCACCAGCGCCGTGAGCAAGGGAGGGTTCCTTGACAACGCGGCCGGGTTCGACGCCGGGTTCTTCGGGATCTCGCCGCGTGAGGCGTTGGCGATGGACCCGCAGCAGCGCCTGGTGCTGGAAACCGCGTGGGAGACGTTCGAGCACGCGGGCATCGACCCGACCGCCCTGCACGGCAGCCGGACGGGCGTCTACACCGGCATCTGGTCCTCGGGCTACGCGGTCGGCACGCCCGTACCGGAGGACGTGGAGGGCTACCTCATCACCGGCACGGCCACCAGCGTCACCTCCGGCCGGGTCGCCTACCACCTGGGCCTGCGCGGTCCGGCGCTGTCGGTGGACACGGCGTGCTCGTCGTCGCTGGTGGCGATGCACCTGGCGGCGCAGGCGCTGCGGTCGGGGGAGTGCGACCTGGCCCTGGCGGGCGGTGTCACGGTCATGGCGACCCCGGACGTCTTCACCGAGTTCTCCCGGCAACGCGGGCTCGCGCCCGACGGCCGCAGCAAGCCGTTCTCCGCGTCCGCCGACGGCACCAGCTGGAGCGAGGGAACCGGTCTGGTGCTGCTGGAGCGCCTGTCGGACGCGCGGCGCAACGGCCACCGCGTGCTGGCGGTCGTGCTGGGCAGCGCGGTCAACCAGGACGGAGCGTCCAACGGCCTCACCGCGCCCAACGGGCCCTCGCAGGAGCGCGTGATCCGCGAAGCGCTGGCGAACGCCGGACTGCGGCCGTCCGACGTGGACGCCGTCGAGGCGCACGGCACGGGCACGACGCTCGGCGACCCGATCGAGGCCCACGCGCTGCTGACCACCTACGGCCAGGACCGCGCGGAGCCGTTGTGGCTGGGGTCGGTGAAGTCGAACATCGGCCACACCCAGGCCGCCGCCGGTGTCACGGGTGTGATCAAGGTGGTGATGGCGCTGCGGCACGGGGTCCTACCCCGCACGCTGCACGTGGACGAGCCGACGCCGCACGTGGACTGGACGGCCGGGAACGTCCGCCTGCTCACCGAGGCCACACCGTGGCCGGAGACCGGCCGGCCGCGCCGGGCCGCCGTGTCCGCGTTCGGCATCAGCGGTACGAACGCGCACGTCATCCTGGAGCACGCGCCGGAGTCCCCGGAGTCCTCGGAACCCGTCGTCGACGTCCCGTTGTGGTTGGTGTCGGCGAAGAGCGAGTCGGCGTTGCTGGAGCAGGTGCGGCGGGTGCGGGAGTTCGCGGCCGATCGTCCCGGTGTGGTGGGGATCGGTCGGGCTTTGGCGCGGCGTGCCCGGTTCGCGCATCGTGCGGCGGTCCTGGGGTCGGACGTGGTGACGGGCGTGGTGGGGTCGCTGCGTCGGACGGTGTTCGTGTTCCCGGGTCAGGGCGCGCAGTGGGTCGGTATGGGTCGTGAGTTGTACGTGGTCGAGCCGGTGTTCCGGGAGGCGATCGACGCGTGTGCGCAAGCCCTTGCGCCGCACGTGGGCTGGTCGTTGGTGGAGGTCCTCGACGGCGGCGAGTTGGACCGCGTGGACGTGGTGCAGCCGGCGTTGTTCGCGGTGATGGTCGGTTTGGCCGCGTTGTGGCGTTCCTACGGCGTCGAGCCGGATGCGGTGGTGGGTCACTCGCAGGGTGAGATCGCGGCGGCTTATGTGGCTGGGGCGTTGTCGTTGGAGGACGCGGCTCGGGTGGTCGCGTTGCGCAGCAAGGCTTTGGTGGCGATCTCGGGTCTGGGCGGCATGGTCTCGGTCGGCTTGCCGGCGGACTCGGAGTTGCTGTCGCGGTGGGGTGATCGGCTGTCGGTCGCGGTGGTGAACTCGTCCACCGCCGTGGTCGTGTCGGGTGAGCCGGACGCGTTGGCGGAGTTGTTGGAGGTCTGCGACCGGGAGGACGTGCGGGCTCGACGCATTCCGGTGAGCTACGCGGCGCACTCAGCCCAGGTGGAGGCGGTCCGGGAACGGTTGTTGGCCGATCTGGCGGACATCAGGCCGTTGGAGGCTCGGGTTCCGTTCCGCTCCACGGTGGACGACGGACTGGTGGAGACCGCCGACGCCGAGTACTGGTACCGCAACCTGCGTGAACCGGTGCGGTTCGACCGGGCCGTGGAAGCGCTGGCCGCGTCCGGGCACGACGTCTTCGTCGAAGTGAGCCCGCACCCGGTGCTGGTGCCCGCGCTGGACGCCGCGGTCGTCACCGGCACCCTGCGCCGCGACCGGGGCGCGCACGAGGAGTTCCTCACCGCGGCCGGACGGTTGTTCGTCGCGGGCCTGGACGTGGACTGGACGTCCGCCCTGCCGCCCGCCGGCCGCGTGGACCTGCCCACCTACGCCTTCCAGCACGAGTCCCACTGGCTCACGTCGGCGGCACCGGCGGACCCGTGGCGGTACGAGGTCGCCTGGTCGCCCGTGGCACCCGCCGGAACCCCGACCGGGCGGTGGTCGGTGCTCACGCCCGACGGTCACCACCCGTGGGTCGACGCCGCGGTAGCGGCGTTGCGGGACAACGGCGTCGAGATCGTCCACCCGGCCGACGAGGCGGACGGGGTGCTGTCCTTCCTGGCCTTCGACGACTCACCGCACCCCGACCACCCGGCCGTGCCCGCCGGGCTCGCCCGGACCCTGGAGGCGGTGCGGCGGCGGTCCGCGCCCCTGTGGTGCGTGACGCGCGGCGCGTTCGGCGACCACCCGCGACAGGCGCTGGCGTGGGGGGTGGGCCTCTCGGCGGCGCTGGAGTTCCCGGACCGCTGGGGTGGCCTGGTCGACGTCCCGGACACCCCCGACCCGGTCTCCGTGCGCCGGCTGCTCGCCGCGATCACCGGCGCGGAGGACCAGCTCTCGATCCGTCACGACGGCGTCTTCGCCCGCAGGCTCCGCCGCGCCCACCCGACCCCGCCGGTCCGCACCTGGCGACCGGGGGGCACCACCCTGGTCACCGGCGGCACGGGCGCACTCGGCGCACAGGTGGCCCGGTGGCTGGCCGCCCAGGGCGCGGAACACCTCGTCCTGGTCAGCCGCGGCGGCGCGGACGGCGCGGCCGACCTGCTCGCCGATCTGGCCGCGACCGGGACGCGCGTCACGGTGGCCGCGTGCGACGTGACCGACCGCGACGCCCTCGCCGCCCTGCTCGACGGGATCGGCGAGGTCCGGTCCGCGTTCCACACGGCGGGCGCGATCAGGGCGAGCCGGTTGGCGGACGACGACCTGGCCGGGTTCGCCGACGTGATCGACGCCAAGGTCACCGGTGCGAACAACCTGGCGGACCTGCTGCCCGACCTCGACGCGCTCGTGCTGTTCTCCTCGACGGCCGGGGTCTGGGGCGACGGCCACGGCGCGGCCTACGCGGCCGGGAACACCTACCTCGACGCCCTCGCCGCACAGCACCGCGCGCAGGGCCGGGCGACCACGTCGGTGTCGTGGGGCATCTGGGCCGAGGGCGGCATGGCCGCGCTGGAGTCGGTCCAGCGGCAACGACGGCTGCTCGGCCTGGGCGAGATGGCGTCCGGGCGTGCGCTCGCCGCGCTGCGCGCCGTGCTCGACCAGGACGTGCCGCACGCGGTGGTCACCCCCGTGGACTGGGCGGCGTTCACTCCCGCCTACACCAGGCAGCGGCCCGGCACCCTGCTCGCCGACCTGCCCGAGGCGCGGGTCCGCGAGGAACGCGCCGAGCCGGTCGCCGTGCGGCCGGGCACCGACGTCCTCGCCCTGGTCCGGACGCACACGGCCGCCGTGCTGGGGCACGCCTCGCCGGACGTCGTCGACACCGGTCGGGCGTTCAAGGACCTCGGGTTCGACTCGCTCACGGCGGTGGAGCTGCGCAACCGCCTCGGCGCGGCGCTGGGCCGCACGCTGCCCGCCACCCTCGTCTTCGACCACCCCACGCCCGAACGCCTCGCCGCGCACCTGCGCGGGGAGGGCACCGCGGCGGTCGTCACCCCGACCAGCGCGACCGACGAACCCCTCGCGATCGTCGGCATGGGCTGCCGCTACCCCGGCGGCGTCGAGTCGCCCGACGACCTGTGGCGGCTCGTGTCCGAGGGCGCGGACGCCATCGGCACGTTCCCCGACGACCGGGGCTGGGACCTCGAACGCCTCCACGACCCCACCGCGACCCGCCCGCGCACCTCGACCACCCGGCACGGCGGGTTCCTCGCCGACCCGGCCGGTTTCGACGCGGAGTTCTTCGGGATCTCGCCGCGTGAGGCGTTGGCGATGGACCCGCAGCAGCGGGTGTTGTTGGAGACGGCGTGGGAGGCGTTCGAGCACGCGGGCATCGACCCGACCTCGTTGCGCGGCAGCCGGACCGGGGTGTTCACCGGCATCTGGTCCACCGGGTACGCCACCGGCCCGATCCCCGACGACCTGGAGGGCTACCAGGTCACCGGCACGGCGACCAGCATCGGCTCCGGCCGCCTGGCCTACCTGCTCGGCCTGGAAGGACCCGCGCTGTCGCTGGACACCGGCTGCTCGTCGTCGCTGGTGGCACTGCACCTGGCGGCGCAGGCCCTGCGGTCGGGGGAGTGCGACCTGGCCCTCGCCGGCGGCGTGACGATCAACGCCACCCCGTCGCTGTTCACCGAGATGTCCCGGCAGGGCGCGAGCGCGCCGGACGGCCGCAGCAAGTCCTTCGCCGCCGCGGCCGACGGAGCCGGGTGGGCCGAGGGGGCGGGTCTGGTGCTGGTGGAACGGCTGTCGGACGCGCGGCGGCGCGGTCACCGGGTGTTGGCGGTGCTGGCGGGGACGGCGGTGAACCAGGACGGGGCGTCGAACGGGTTGACGGCTCCGAACGGTCCGTCGCAGGAGCGGGTGATCCGGCAGGCGTTGGCGAACGCGGGTCTGCGGCCGTCCGATGTGGATGTGGTGGAGGCGCACGGCACCGGCACGACGCTGGGTGACCCGATCGAGGCGCAGGCGTTGTTGGCCACGTATGGGGCCGACCGCGCGGAGCCGTTGTGGTTGGGGTCGGTGAAGTCGAACATCGGTCACACCCAGGCCGCGGCGGGTGTGGCGGGTGTGATCAAGGTCGTCGAGGCGATGCGGCACGGTCTGCTGCCGAAGACGTTGCACGTGGACGAGCCGACGCCGCACGTGGACTGGTCGGCGGGGAACATGCGGCTGCTCGCCGAGGCGACACCGTGGCCGGAGACCGGGCGGCCACGACGGGCCGGGGTGTCCGCGTTCGGGATCAGCGGTACGAACGCGCACGTCATCCTGGAGCACGTGCCGGAGTCCTCGGAACCCGTCGACGTCCCGTTGTGGTTGGTGTCGGCGAAGACCGAGTCGGCGTTGCTGGAGCAGGTGCGGCGGGTGCGGGAGTTCGCGGCTGCTCATCCGGGTGTGGTGGGGATCGGCCGGGCTCTGGCGGGGCGTGCCCGGTTCGAGCACCGGGCGGTGATCCTCGGGCCGGACGTGGTGACGGGGGTGGCGTCCGGGCTCGGCAAGTCGGTGTTCGTGTTCCCGGGTCAGGGTGCTCAGTGGGTGGGTATGGGTCGTGAGTTGTACGCGGCCGAGCCGGTGTTCCGGGAGGCGATCGACGCCTGTGCGCAGGCTCTCGCGCCGCATGTGGACTGGTCGTTGGTGGAGGTCCTGGGCGGCGGCGAGTTGGACCGCGTGGATGTGGTGCAGCCGGCGTTGTTCGCGGTGATGGTCGGTTTGGCCGCGTTGTGGCGTTCCTACGGCGTCGAGCCGGATGCGGTGGTGGGTCACTCGCAGGGTGAGATCGCGGCGGCTTATGTGGCTGGGGCGTTGTCGCTCGATGACGCGGCGCGGGTGGTCGCGTTGCGCAGTAAGGCTTTGGTGGCGATCTCCGGTCTGGGTGGGATGGTGTCGGTGGCTGTGCCGCCGGACTCGGAGTTGTTGTCGCGGTGGGGTGATCGGCTGTCGGTGGCGGTGGTCAACTCGTCTACGGCCGTGGTCGTGTCGGGTGAGCCTGGCGCGTTGGCGGAGTTGTTGGAGGTCTGCGGCCGGGAGGACGTGCGGGCTCGGCGTATTCCGGTGAGCTATGCGGCGCATTCGGCGCAGGTGGAGGCTCTTCGCGAACGTCTGCTGGCCGATCTGGCGGACATCAGGCCACTCGCCGCGCAGGTTCCGTTCTATTCCACGGTGACCGATGGCCTGGTGGGAATGGTCGATGCCGAGTACTGGTACCGCAACCTGCGTGAACCGGTGCGGTTCGACCGGGCCGTCGAGGCGTTGACGACGGCAGGGCACGACGTGTTCGTGGAGGTGAGCCCGCACCCGGTGCTGGTGCCCGCGCTGGACGTCCCGTTCGCCACCGGCACCCTGCGCCGCGACCACGGCGACTTCCGCACGGCCCTCGCGGCGCTGGTCGTGCGCGGCCACGACCTGCCCCCGGCGGCACCGGGCCGGATCACCCTGCCCACCTACCCGTTCCGACGCACGCGGTACTGGCTCACCAGCACCGCTTCGGAGTCCAGCCTCGGGCACCCGTTGCTCGACGACCTCGTCCCGCTGCCGGACGGGGGCGCGGTGCTGACCGGTCGGCTGTCCACCCGCACCCACCCGTGGCTGGCCGACCACGCGGTCGACGGCACGGTCCTGCTGCCCGGAACGGCGTTCGTGGAGCTGGTCACCACGGCCGGACGCGCGCTGGGGCACCCGGCCGTGGCCGACCTCGTCCTGCACGCGCCGTTGGTCCTGACCGACCGGCCCACCCCCGTCCAGGTGTCCGTGGGCGCGCCGGACGACGCGGACCGGCGGCCGGTGTCGGTGCACTCCCGGGTCGACGGCGAGTGGACCCGCCACGCGTCCGGGACGCTGGAACCGGGTCGTCCCGCCACCGCGTCCCCGTGGACGCCCGGCGGCGCGCAGGTCGATCCGGACGCCTTCTACGACCACCTCTCCGCCCTCGGCTACCAGTACGGCCCGGCGTTCCGGGGCATCCGCACGCTTGAGCACGGTGACGACGAGGTGTTCGCCGAGGTGCACGTGCCCGACGGCACCGGGTTCGGCCTGCACCCGGCGTTGCTGGACGCGGCGCTGCAACCGGTCGTCCTGCTGCACCCTGACCACCGGGTGCGACTGCCGTTCTCCTTGACCGGTGTGGCCGTGCACGCGCTGGGCGTCTCGGTGGCCCGGGTCCACTTGGCGCGCACCGGACCGGACACCTTCACCGCGACCGTGACCGACCTCGCGGACGCGCCGGTGGCGACCATCGACGCCCTGACCGTGCGCCCGGCCGCCCGGGTCACGCTGCTGCGGACGGACTGGGTGCCGCCGGCCGAGGCCCCGCCCGTGCCGGTGCGGCTCGCGCCGGTCCTCGCCGGGGCGGCCGACGCCGGGTCCGCGCACGCCCTCACCCGGCAGGCCCTGACCCTGGTGCAGGACCACCTGCGCTCCGACGACCCGGCCCGCCTGGTGGTGCCCGTCCGCGCGGCGGACCCGGCGGGCGCGGCGGTGCGCGGTTTGGTCCGCAGTGCCGCCGCCGAGCACCCCGGGCGGTTCGCGCTGGTCGAGTTGGACGGCGACGCGACACCCGAGCAGGCGGCGACCGCCGCCGCGGTGGCGGGTGACGAGCCGGAGTTGGCCCTGCGCGGCGGCACCGCCCTCGTGCCCCGGCAGGCGTCGTTCAGCCCGCGCCCGCCGTCGCTCGACGGCCCGTGGCGGCTGGTCGAGTCCGGCACGGGCAGCCTGGACGACCTGGTGTTCGCCGACGTCGCCGAAGGGCCGCTGGAACCGGGCCAGGTGCGCGTCCGGGTGCGCGCGGCGGGGGTGAACTTCCGGGACGTGCTGATCGCGCTGGGGATGTACCCCGGCGCGGCACCGCTGGGCGGTGAGGCCGCCGGGACGGTCCTGGACGTCGGTCCGGGTGTTCCCTTCCGTCCCGGTGATCGGGTGTTCGGGTTGGTGCCGGGTGCGTTCGGTCCGCGTGCGGTGGCGGACCACCGGTTGCTGGCGCCGGTCCCGGACGGGTGGTCGTTCGGGCAGGCGGCGGCCGTGCCGGTGGCCTTCCTGACGGCGTGGCACGGCCTGGTCGACCTCGGTGGCCTGCGGGCCGGTGACCGCGTGCTGATCCACTCCGGCGCGGGTGGCGTCGGCGTGGCGGCGATCCAGTTGGCGCGGCACCTGGGTGCGGAGGTGTTCGCGACGGCGAGTCCCGGCAAGTGGGACGTGCTGCGCGGCTTGGGGTTGGACGACGGGCACATCGCCTCGTCGCGGACGGTGGAGTTCGAGGGGCGTTTCCCGGGTGTGGACGTGGTGTTGAACTCGTTGGCGGGTGAGTTCACCGACGCGTCGTTGCGGCTGCTCGCGCCGGGCGGCCGGTTCGTGGAGATGGGCAAGACCGACGTCCGCACCCCCGAAGGGGTGAACTACCGGGCGTTCGACCTCAACGACGCCGACCCCGCGCACCTGGGCGAGGTGCTGGCCGAAGTGCTGCGGCTGTTCGCCGAGGGCGTGTTCCGGCTGCCGCCGATCGCGACCACCGACCTCCGGCGCGCGGCGGACGCGTTCCGGCTGATGAGCCGGGCCGGGCACGTCGGCAAGCTCGTGCTCACCGTGCCCGACCTCGCCGAGGGCACGGTGCTGATCACCGGTGGTACGGGGACGTTGGGGTTGGCGGTGGCGCGGCACCTGGTCGAGCGGCACGGTGTCCGGCGGTTGGTGCTGGTGAGCCGTCGTGGTGGTCCGGTTCCGGTGTTGGACGCCGAGGTGCGGGTGGTGGCGTGCGACGTGTCGGATCGCGGGCAGGTCGCGGAGTTGGTGGCGTCCGTCCCGGACCTGAGGGTGGTGGTGCACGCCGCCGGGGTGCTCGACGACGCCGTGGTGGAAGGGCTCACCACCGAGCGGCTGGCCGGGGTGCTGCGGCCCAAGGTGGACGGCGCGTGGCACCTCCACGAGCTGACCGGCGACCTGGACGCGTTCGTGCTGTTCTCCGCCGCCGCCGGCGTGCTGGGCACCCCCGGGCAGGCCAACTACGCGGCGGCCAACTCCTACCTCGACGCCCTGGCCCGGCACCGGCACGCACTCGGCCTGCCCGCCGTGTCGATGGCGTGGGGGTACTGGGCCGAGAGCAGCGGGATGACCGCGCACCTCACCGCGACCGACGAGGAGCGCTTCGCCCGCGCCGGCATCGCGCCGATGACGACCTCGCAGGCGCTCGCGCTCTTCGACGCGGCCCTGGCCGGCGGTGAACCGGCCGTGACCACCGCCCACCTGACCACCCGCACGACCCGCGCCCTCCCGCCGCCCGCCGCGCCGGAGGCCGACCTGCTGGCGCTGGTCACCACCCACACCGCGGCCGTGCTCGGGCACACCCACGCCGCCGCGGTCACCCCCCGGCTGGCGTTCCGGGACCTGGGCTTCGACTCGCTGACGGCGGTGGAGCTGCGCAACCGGTTGGCGTCGGCGACCGGGCTGCGGTTGCCCGCCACGCTGGTCTTCGACCACCCGACCCCCGAGGAGCTGGCCGACCACCTGCGTGACCGGGTCGCGGGCACCCGCCGCGAGGTGGCCGCCCCGGTGGTCCAGGCGGTGGACGACGACCCGGTGGTGATCGTGGGTATGGGGTGTCGTCTGCCGGGTGGTGTGGGGTCGCCGGAGGGTTTGTGGCGGTTGGTGTCGGGGGGTGTGGACGCGATCGGCGGGTTCCCGTCTGATCGTGGGTGGGATGTGGAGCGGTTGTTCCACCCTGATCCGGATCATCCGGGGACGAGTTATACGCGTTCGGGTGGGTTCCTGTCGGATGTGGCGGGGTTCGACGCGGAGTTCTTCGGGATCTCGCCGCGTGAGGCGTTGGCGATGGACCCGCAGCAGCGGGTGTTGTTGGAGACGGCGTGGGAGACGTTCGAGCACGCCGGGATCGACCCGACCTCGCTGCGGGGAAGTCAGACCGGGGTGTTCACCGGGCTGTGGTCCTCCGGGTACGGGGGCAACGCCGACCTCGCGCCGCGTGACGCCGAGGGCTACCTCGCCACCGGCATCTCGCCGAGCGTGACGTCCGGCCGGGTCGCCTACCACCTGGGCCTGCGCGGTCCGGCGCTGTCGGTGGACTCCGCGTGCTCGTCGTCGCTGGTGGCGATGCACCTGGCGGCGCAGGCGCTGCGGTCGGGGGAGTGCGATCTCGCGCTGGCCGGTGGCGTCACGGTGATCGTGAACCCGTTGGGGTTCACCGAGTTCTCGCGCCAGCGCGGGCTGTCGGCCGATGGCCGGTGCAAGGCGTTCTCCGCGTCGGCCGACGGCACCGGCTGGGGCGAGGGCTCCGGGCTGGTGCTGCTGGAACGGCTGTCGGACGCGCGCCGCAACGGTCACCGGGTGCTGGCGGTGTTCGCCGGATCGGCGGTGAACCAGGACGGCGCGTCGAACGGCCTCACCGCGCCCAACGGCCCGTCGCAGGAACGGGTGATCCGGCAGGCGTTGGCGAACGCCGGTCTGCGACCGTCCGATGTGGATGCGGTGGAGGCGCACGGGACCGGCACGACGCTGGGTGACCCGATCGAGGCGCAGGCGTTGTTGGCCACGTACGGGGCTGATCGTGCGGAGCCGTTGTGGCTGGGCTCGCTCAAGTCGAACATCGGGCACACCCAGGCCGCCGCCGGTGTCGCCGGTGTGATCAAGATGGTGATGGCGTTGCGGCACGGCGTGCTGCCGAAGACGTTGCACGTGGACGAGCCGACGCCGCACGTGGACTGGTCGGCCGGAGACGTGCGGCTGCTCACCGAGGCGACGCCGTGGCCGGGGACGGGTCGTCCGCGCCGCGCGGGGGTGTCGTCGTTCGGGGTCAGCGGCACGAACGCGCACGTCATCCTCGAACAGGCACCGGATGCTCCGGTGGACGTCGTGGACCTGCCCTGGGTGGTGTCGGCGAAGAGCGAGACCGCTTTGCTGGAGCAGGTGCGGCGGGTGCGGGAGTTCGCGGCGGCCCGGCCTGGGGTGGCGGGGATCGGTCAGGCCCTGGCCGGTCGGGCGCGGTTCGAGCATCGTGCGGCGATCCTCGGGTCGGACGTGGTGACCGGTATGGCGGGGTCGCCGCGCCGGACGGTGTTCGTGTTCCCTGGTCAGGGCGCGCAGTGGGTCGGCATGGGTCGTGAGTTGTACGTGGTCGAGCCGGTGTTCCGGGAGGCGATCGACGCGTGTGCGCAGGCTCTCGCGCCGCATGTGGACTGGTCGTTGGTGGAGGTCTTGGACGGCGGCGAGTTGGACCGCGTGGATGTGGTGCAGCCGGCGTTGTTCGCGGTGATGGTCGGTTTGGCCGCGTTGTGGCGTTCCTACGGCGTCGAGCCGGATGCGGTGGTGGGTCACTCGCAGGGTGAGATCGCGGCGGCTTATGTGGCTGGGGCGTTGTCGTTGGAGGACGCGGCTCGGGTGGTCGCGTTGCGCAGCAAGGCTTTGGTGGCGATCTCGGGTCTGGGCGGCATGGTCTCGGTCGGCTTGCCGGCGGACTCCGAGCTGCTGTCGCGGTGGGGTGATCGGCTGTCGGTGGCGGTGGTCAACTCGTCCACCGCCGTGGTCGTGTCGGGTGAGCCTGGCGCGTTGGCGGAGTTGTTGGAGGTCTGCGGCCGGGAGGACGTGCGGGCTCGGCGTATTCCGGTGAGCTACGCGGCGCATTCGGCGCAGGTGGAGGCTCTTCGCGAACGTCTGCTGGCCGATCTGGCGGACATCAGGCCACTCGACGCCCAGGTTCCGTTCTATTCCACGGTGACCGATGGCCTGGTGGGAATGGTCGATGCCGAGTACTGGTACCGCAACCTGCGTGAACCGGTGCGGTTCGACCGGGCCGTCGAGGCGTTGACGACGGCAGGGCACGACGTCTTCGTGGAGGTGAGCCCGCACCCGGTGCTGGTGCCCGCGCTGGACGTCCCGTTCGCCACCGGCACCCTGCGCCGCGACCACAGTGACTTCGACACCGCTGCCGCTCGGCTGTTCGTCGCCGGCGTGGACGTCGTCTGGCCCGCGCCCCCCGGACACCTGGACCTGCCCACCTACCCGTTCCAGCACGAGCACTACTGGATGAACGCCTCGGCGGGGTCCGCCGACGTGGTCGCGGCCGGGCTCGACGCGACCGACCACCCGCTGCTCGGCGCGGCCGTGGAACTCGCCGCCGGCCGGGGCGTCGTGCTCACCGGGCGGCTGTCCACCGCCACCCAGCCGTGGTTGGCCGACCACGCCGTCCACGGGTCCGTGCTGCTGCCCGGCACCGGGTTCCTGGAACTGGCCCGGCGCGCCGGGGACCAGGTCGGCCGGCCCGTGGTGGAAGAACTGCTGCTGGAGGCCCCGCTGGTGCTGGGTCCGGTGTCGGTCCAGGTCGTGGTCGACGGGAACGAGGTCACGATCCACTCCCGCACCGACGACACCTGGGTGCGGCACGCTCGCGGCACGCTCGGCGTCGAGGTGCCCGCGACACCGGCGTGGACCTGGCCGTCGGACGCCGAACCCGTCGACCTCGCCGGTTTCTACGACGACCTCGCCGCTCGCGGCTACGAGTACGGCCCGGCGTTCGAGGGCGTGCGCGCGGTGTGGCGGCACGGTGCCGACCTGCTCGCCGAGGTCGCGCTGCCCGCCGAGGTCACCTTGCCCGCCGATGACGCGTTCGACCTCCACCCGGCCCTGTTCGACGCCGCGTTGCAGCCCCTCGCGCTGGTCGCCGCCGGTGCGGTGCCGTTCTCGTTCGCGGGGGTCGCGGTGCTGAAAGCGGGCGTGTCCGCGGTGCGGGTCCGGCTCACGCCGACCGGGCGCGACACCTACCGGGTCGTGCTGGCCACCGACGCGGGCGAACCCGTCGCCGTGGTGGAGGCGCTGACCGTGCGGCCGATGACGGCGGACTTCCGGGCGCGCGACAACCGCCTGTTCCGCCTCGACTGGGTGCCCGTCACCGCGCCGCTCGTCCCGCACGCGGCCGTCCCGCACACGGTCGTCCACCACGTGGTCAGCCCGTCCGGGATCGATCCGGTCCGGGCCGCGCACACCCTCGTGGAGGAGACCCTGGCCGTCGTCCAGGACTTCCTGCGCACCTCGGCGGACGGCAGGCTCGTCGTCGTCACGCGCGGCGCGGTGGACGGGGGCGACCTCGCCGCCGCGTCGGTGTGGGGGCTGGTCCGGGCCGCCGAGGCCGAGCACCCGGGTCGGTTCGCGCTGCTCGACGTCGACCACGACGGCGAGGTCCTGGTGCCCGCCGACGAGTTCCAGGCGGCGGTCCGGGGTGACGCGGTGCTCGCGGCCCGGCTCACGCGCGTGGCGGCCGAACCCGGCACCCTCGACCCGGACGGCACCGTGCTGATCACCGGCGGCACCGGCACCCTGGGCCTGCTGCTGGCCCGGCACCTGGTGGCCCGGCACGGCGTCCGGCGGCTCGTGCTGCTGGGCCGCCGGGGTGGTGCGGTGGAGATCGAGGGCGCGGACGTGTCCGTCGTCGCGTGCGACGTGACCGACCGGGCCGCGCTCGCCGACGTGCTCGCGGAGATCCCCGACCTGACCGCCGTGGTGCACGCGGCCGGCGTGCTGGACGACGGCGTGGTGACCTCGCTGACCCCGCAGCGCCTGCACGACGTGCTGCGGCCCAAGGTCGACGCCGCGTGGCACCTGCACGAGCTGGTCGGCGACGTGAAGGCGTTCGTGCTGTTCTCCTCGGCGGCCGGGGTGCTCGGCGGGCCGGGGCAGGCCAACTACGCCGCCGCCAACGCCTTCCTGGACGCGCTCGCGGCCCACCGGCACGCCCTGGGCCTGCCCGCCGTGTCGCTGGCGTGGGGCCAGTGGGCGCAGGACAGCGGCCTGACCGGTCACCTCACCGACGCCGACCGGGCCCGCCTCGAACGCTCCGGCGTCGTGCCGATGTCCACCGAGCACGCGCTGGCGCTGTTCGACGCCGCCCTGGGCGACGGCGGTCCCGCGCTGGTGCCCGCCCGCCTCGACCTGACGGCCCCGGCGCTGCGCGGGCTGACCCGCCGCGCCCGCCGGGGCGCGGACACCGGCTGGGCGGGCCGGCTCGCGTCGCTGCCCGAGGCCGACCAGCACGCCGTGGTGCTCGACCTGGTCGGTTCGCACACCGCCGTGGTCCTGGGCCGGTCCGGGGCCGTCGCCCCGCAGCGGGCGTTCAAGGACCTCGGGTTCGACTCGCTGACCGCCGTCGAGCTGCGCAACCGGCTGTCCGCCGCGCTCGGCGTGGCGCTGCCCGCGACCGTGACGTTCGACCACCCGACCCCGGCCGCCCTGGCCGAGCACCTGCGCCGGGTCCTGCTGGGCCGGGAGCGCCGGGTCGAGGAACCGGTCGCGGCGGCCGTGACGGGCGACCCGGTGGTGGTGGTCGGGATGGGGTGCCGGTACCCGGGTGGTGTCGGTTCGGCGGCGGAGTTGTGGGGGTTGGTGTCGGGGGGTGTGGACGCGATCGGCGATTTCCCTGCCGACCGGGGTTGGGACCTGGCGGGGTTGTACGACCCGGAGGGTGGTCCGGGGACGAGTTACACGCGGTCGGGCGGGTTCCTGGGTGACGCGGCGGGGTTCGACGCCGGGTTCTTCGGGATCTCGCCGCGTGAGGCGTTGGCGATGGACCCGCAGCAGCGGGTGTTGTTGGAGACGGCGTGGGAGGCGTTCGAGCACGCCGGGATCGACCCGACCTCGTTGCGCGGCAGCCGGACCGGCGTGTTCACCGGCATCTGGTCGTCGGGTTACGGCGGCGGGGCGCAGGCCGCCGACCTGGAGGGCTACCTGTCCACCGGTACGGCCACGAGCGTGACCTCGGGCCGGGTGTCCTACCTGCTGGGGCTGGAAGGTCCGGCGGTGTCGGTGGACACGGCGTGTTCGTCGTCGTTGGTGGCGATGCACCTGGCGGCGCAGGCGCTGCGGTCGGGGGAGTGCGACCTGGCCCTGGCCGGCGGGGTGACGGTGATGGTGACGCCGTCCGGGTTCGTCGAGTTCTCCCGTCAACGCGGTCTGGCCCCGGACGGGCGGGTCAAGTCGTTCGCGGACGCGGCCGACGGCACCGGTTGGGCGGAAGGCTCGGGGCTGGTGCTGCTGGAGCGGCTGTCGGACGCGCGCCGCAACGGTCACCGGGTGTTGGCGGTGCTGGCGGGCACGGCGGTGAACCAGGACGGGGCGTCGAACGGGTTGACCGCGCCCAACGGTCCGTCGCAGGAGCGGGTGATCCGGCAGGCGTTGGCGAACGCGGGTCTGCGACCGTCCGACGTCGATGCCGTCGAGGCGCACGGGACCGGTACGACGCTGGGCGACCCGATCGAGGCGCAAGCCCTCCTGGCGACCTACGGCGCCGACCGCGCCGAACCGCTCTGGCTGGGGTCGGTGAAGTCGAACATCGGGCACACGCAGGCCGCGGCCGGTGTCGCCGGTGTGATCAAGATGATCGAGGCCATGCGTCACGGCACGCTGCCGCGCACCCTCCACGTCGACCGGCCCACCACGCACGTGGACTGGGAGAGCGGTGACGTGCGGCTGCTCACCGAGGCGACGCCGTGGCCGGAGACGGGGCGTCCGCGCCGCGCGGGGGTGTCGTCGTTCGGGATCAGCGGCACCAACGCCCACGTGATCCTGGAGCAGCCGGAGCCGGAGCCGGAGGCCGTTGTGTCGCCGGTGTGGGTGCCGTGGTTGTTGTCGGCGAAGTCTTCGGAGGCGGTGCGGGCGCAGGCGGTGCGGTTGCGGGGGTTCGTGGGTGATCCGGCGGTGGGTGCGGCGTTGGCGTCGCGGGCGCGGTTGCCGTACCGGGTCGCGCTGACCGACCCGGACCGGCTCGCCGCCGACCTCGACGCCGTGGCGCGGGGTGACGCGGTGGTCGAGACGGGCGGCGGCAGGACCGCGTTCGTGTTCTCGGGCCAGGGGGCGCAGTGGTCCGGCATGGGGCGACGCCTCCACGACGCCCAGCCGGTGTTCGCCCGGGTCCTGGACGAGGTGTGCGACCGGCTCGACCTGCGGCTGTGGGACGTCGACCTGGACCAGACGCGGTACACGCAGGCGGGGTTGTTCGCGATCGAGGTGGCGCTCTACCGGCTGGTCGAGTCGCTGGGGATGCGCCCGGACTACCTGGTGGGGCATTCGGTCGGGGAGATCGCCGCCGCGCACGTGGCCGGGGTGTTGAGCCTGGAGGACGCCTGCACGCTGGTGTCCGCGCGAGGGCGGTTGATGCAGGAACTGCCGCCGGGCGGGGCGATGGCGTCCCTGCGCGCCTCGGAGGCCGAGGTCGCGGGGACGCTGCCCGAGGGCGTGACGATCGCGGCGGTCAACGGCCCCGACGCCGTGGTGGTCTCCGGTGACGAGGACGCGGTCCTGGCGGTCGCGGACCGGTGGGAGCGGCCGGGCCGGCGGACCCGGCGGCTGGCCGTGAGCCACGCGTTCCACTCGGCCCGGGTGGAGCCGATGCTCGCCGAGTTCGCCCGGGTCGCCGAAACCCTGACCTACCACCCGCCCACGCTCCCCGTCGTGTCCACGGTGACCGGCGACCCCACCGACATGACCACCCCGGCCTACTGGGTGCGCCAGGCGCGGGAGGCGGTGAGGTTCGGCGACGCGCTGGACTGGTTGCGCGGCAACGGCGTCACGGCGCTGCTGGAGATCGGCCCGCACCCGTCGCTGGTGCCCAACGCGGTGATGCGGCGCGACGACGAGGACCGCGTCCTGGCCGCGCTGGGCCGGGCGTGGGCCGAGGGCGCGGAGTGGACCCTGCCCACCGGGCACGCCGAACTGCCCGCCTACGCGTTCCGGCACGAGCGGTTCTGGCTGACGCCCACCGGGAGCGCCGACGTCGCCGCCGCCGGGCTCGGCACCGCCGACCACCCGCTGCTGGGCGCGGTGGTGGAGCTGCCCGACGACCAGGGCGTCGTGCTGACCGGGCAGCTGTCGCCGACCGCCCAGCCGTGGCTGGCCGAGCACCGGGTCCTCGGGTCCGCGCTGCTGCCGGGCACGGCGTTCGTGGAGCTGGCCCTGCGGGCGGGGCGGGAGGTGGACTGCCCGGTGGTCGCGGAACTGGTGCTGGAGGCCCCGCTGGTGCTCGACGGCCCGGTCGACGTGCGCATCGCGGTCGGTCCGCCGGTCGACGGGCGGCGCGGCGTCACCGTGCACTCGAAGACCGACGGCGACTGGGTGCGGCACGCCACCGGCGCGCTGGCGGCGGGGAGCGCGCCGCCGGAGCCGTGGACCGGGACCGGCGACGCGGTCGACCTCGACGGGTTCCACGACGCCCTGGCCGACGCCGGGTTCGAGTACGGGCCGACCTTCCGCGGCCTGCGCGCGGTCGGCCGGGCGGGCGACGACCTGTTCGCCGAGGTCGAGCTGCCCGTCGACGCCGACCGGTTCGCGCTGCACCCGGCGCTGCTGGACGCCGTCCTCCAGGCGGTCACGGTCGCCGACGACCGCCCGAAGGTGCCGTTCTCGTTCACCGGGGTCGCGGTGTGGGCGGCCGGCCGCTCCGCCGTCCGCGCCCGGCTGGCCGCCACCGGCCCCGACACCTACCGCGTCAGCCTCGTCGGCCCGTCCGGCGAACCGGTCGCCGACGTCGAGTCCCTGACCCTGCGCGCCCCGGCGGCCACCCGGCGCGACCACGCCCTGTACCGGGTCACCTGGCCGGAGGCACCCACCCCGCGGGTCCGGGAGTCCGACCGCTACCACCACGCCACCGACCCGGTGGACGCGTTGCGGGCCGTGCAGGACTTCCTGGCCGCACCGGGGGACGCCCGCCTGGTGGTGGTCACCCGCGACGCGGTGTCGGTGCACGGCGAGGACGTCGACCCGCGCGCCGCCGCCGTGTGGGGCCTGGTCCGCTCCGCCGCCGCCGAGCACCCCGGGCGGTTCGCCCTGGCCGACACCGACGCCGACCCCCGGCCCGCCGCGGGCGACGAGACGGAGGTGGCCGTCCGCGCCGGGCGGACCCACGTGCCCCGCCTCGAACGCGCCGAGGTCACGGCCCCACCGCCCGCGTTCGACCCCGGCGGCACGGTGCTCGTCACCGGCGGCACGGGCGGCCTGGGCGCGACGGTCGCCCGCCACCTCGCCGCCCGGCACGGCGTCACCCGCCTCGTGCTGGTCAGCCGCCTCGGGCCGGCCGCGCCGGGCGCCGCCGACCTCGCCGCCGAGCTGGGTGCCGAGGTCGTCGCCTGCGACGTGGGCGACCGCGCCGCCGTGGCCCGGCTCCTCGCCGAGCACCCGGTCACCGCCGTCGTGCACGCGGCCGGCGTGCTGGACGACGGCGTGGTCGAGTCCCTGGACGCCGACCGGTTCGCCGCGGTCTGGGCGGCCAAGGCCGACGCCGCCCGCCACCTGCACGAGCTGACCGGCGACCTGGACGCGTTCGTGCTGTTCTCCTCCGCCGCCGGGGTGCTCGGCGGGCCGGGGCAGGCCAACTACGCCGCCGCGAACGCGTTCCTCGACGGCCTGGCCGCGCACCGGCACGCCCGCGGCCTGCCCGCCGTGTCGCTCGCGTGGGGCCAGTGGGCGCGGGGCGGCATGACCGACGGGCTCACCGACCTCGACCGGCGGCGGATCGCCGCCGCGGGCGTGGCGCCGCTGGACACCGACGCCGCCCTGGAGTTGTTCGACGCCGCCCTGGCCGCCGGGGAACCGGCGCTGGTGCCGATCCGGTTCGACCCGCCGGCCCTGCGCCGCCTCACCGACCCGCCCGCGGTGCTGCGCTCGCTGGTCCGCCCGCGCCACCGCGCGGCGAACCCGACCGGGGACGTGCGCGACGTGGTGCTGCGCGCGGTCGCCCACGTCCTCGGCCACGCCTCCTCCGCCGCCGTCGCCCCGCGCCAGGCGTTCACGGACCTCGGGTTCGACTCGCTGACCGCCGTCGAGCTGCGCAACCGGCTCACCGCCGCGACCGGGCTGGCGCTGCCCGCCACGCTCGTCTTCGACCACCCGACCCCGGAACGGCTCGCCGAGCACCTGCGCGACCGCCTGGACGCCGCCGCGCCGGACCCCGTGCTGACCGCGCTGGACCGGCTGAAGTCCACCCTGGACAGCGCCGGGGAGGGCGCCGACCGCGACGGGATCGCCGCGCGCCTGGCGGAGCTGCTCGCGTCGTGGACGGCCGGGCACGACCCGGGCGGCGCCGACGGCGACCTCGACGACGTCACCGACAGCGAGCTGTTCGACCTGCTCGACGACGAGCACCGCAAGACCCAGGTCATCAGATCCGGTGAGCACCGCGAGGCGGGGGAGTAGGGCCATGACCGACGAGGACAAGCTCCGCGGCTACCTCAAGCGCGCCACGGCGGACCTGCGGGTGATGAGCAGGCGCCTGGCCGAGGTGGAGGAGGCGGCCCGCGAGCCGATCGCCGTCATCGGCATCGGCTGCCGCTACCCCGGCGGCGTGGCCTCGCCGGAGGACCTGTGGCGGCTGGTGTCCGACGGCGTGGACGCCATCGGCGAGTTCCCGGACGACCGAGGCTGGGACATCACCCACGACCCGGACGGCGGTCCGGGCACCACCTCCACCCGGCACGGCGGGTTCCTCGACGACGCCGCCGGGTTCGACGCCGGGTTCTTCGGCATCTCGCCGCGCGAGGCGCTGGCGATGGACCCGCAGCAGCGGGTGTTGTTGGAGACGGCGTGGGAGACCTTCGACCACGCGGGCATCGACCCGACCTCGCTGCGCGGCAGCCGGACCGCGGTGTTCACCGGCGTGTGGTCCTCCGGCTACGCCGCCCAGCCGCCGCCGGACCTGGAGGGGTTCCTCGCCACCGGGATCGCGACCAGCGCCACGTCCGGCCGGGTGTCCTACCTGCTCGGCCTGGAGGGCGCCGCGGTGTCGGTGGACACGGCCTGCTCCTCGTCGCTGGTCGCGATCCACCTCGCCGCGCAGGCCCTGCGCGCCGGCGAGTGCACGCTCGCGCTGGCCGGCGGGGTGACCGTGATGGCGACCCCGGCGGGTTTCGCGGAGTTCTCCCGGCAGCGCGGCCTCGCCCCGGACGGCCGGGTCAAGTCCTTCGCCGAGGCCGCCGACGGGACGAGCTGGAGCGAGGGCGCGGGCCTGCTGCTGCTCGAACGCCTGTCCGACGCCCGCCGCAACGGGCACCGCGTGCTCGCGGTCGTGCGCGGCAGCGCGGTGAACCAGGACGGCGCCTCCAACGGCCTGGCCGCGCCCAACGGCCCCGCGCAGGAACGCGTCATCCGCCAGGCGTTGAGCAGCGCCCGGCTCGAACCGGCCGACGTCGACGCGGTCGAGGCGCACGGCACCGGGACCTCCCTGGGCGACCCGATCGAGGCGCAGGCGCTGCTGGCGACCTACGGCCAGGACCGCGCCGAACCGCTGTGGCTGGGCTCGGTCAAGTCGAACATCGGCCACACCCAGGCCGCCGCCGGCGTCGCCGGCGTGATCAAGATGATCATGGCGATGCGGCACGGCGCCCTCCCGCGCAGCCTGCACGTGGACCGGCCCACCACCCACGTCGACTGGACCGCCGGGCGGGTCCGCCTGCTCACCGAGCCGACCCCGTGGCCGGCCACCGACCGCCCCCGCCGCGCCGGCGTGTCGTCGTTCGGGATCAGCGGCACCAACGCGCACGTCGTGCTCGAACAGGTCCCGGCCGCGCCGGGGAGCACCGCCGAGGACACCGGCGTGCCGTGGCTGGTGTCCGCCCGGACCCCGCGGGCGCTCGCCGCGCTCGCGGAACGCCTCGGCGCGGTCGACGCGCCGGTCGCGGACGTCGGCACCGCCCTGCTGGAGCGGACCCGCTTCGAGCACCGCGCCGTCGTCCTCGACGACCACGCCGCCGGCCTGGCCGCGCTGGCCCGCGGCGCGAGCGCGCCCGGCCTGGTCACCGGCGAGGTGGGCGTGCCCGGCAAGACCGCGTTCGTCTTCCCCGGCCAGGGCGCGCAGTGGATCGGCATGGGCCGCGCGCTCTACGCGGACGAGCCGGTGTTCCGCGAGCACGTGGACGCCTGCGCGCGGGCGCTGGAGCCGCACGTGGACTGGTCGTTGGTCGAGGTCCTGACCGGTGCCGCGCCGGCGAGCGGGGCGCTGGACCGGGTCGACGTGGTGCAGCCCGCGCTGTTCGCCGTGATGGTGGCGCTGGCCGGGCTGTGGCGGTCCTTCGGCGTGGTGCCGGACGCGGTCGTCGGCCACTCCCAGGGCGAGATCGCCGCCGCGCACGTCGCGGGCGTCCTGACCCTGGAGGACGCCGCGCGGGTCGTCGCCGTGCGCGCGAAGGCCCTGGTGCCGCTGGCCGGCCTCGGCGGCATGGCCTCCGTGGCGCTGTCCCCGCGCCGCGCCGCCGACCGCCTGGAGCGCTGGGGCGGGCGGCTGACCGTGGCGGTGGTCAACGCGCCCGGCTCGGTCGTCGTCTCGGGCGACACCGCGGCCCTGGCCGAGCTGCTGGCGGCGTGCGCCGCCGACGACATCCGCGCCCGCGCGCTGCCCGTCGACTACGCCGCCCACTCCGCCCAGGTCGAGGCGGTGCGCGACCGGCTGCTGCGCGACCTGGCCGGGATCACCCCGCGCCCCGCGACGATCCCGCTGCACTCCACGGTCACCGGCGGGCCCGTCGACCGGCTGGACGCCGGGTACTGGTACCGCAACCTGCGGGAACCGGTGCTGTTCGACCGCGCCGTGACGACCCTGCTCGACGCGGGCCACGGCGTGTTCGTGGAGGTCGGCCCGCACCCGGTGCTGGCGTCGGCGGTCGAGGAGATCGCCGACGGGCGGGACGTCCTGGTCACCGGCACCCTGCGCCGGGACCAACCCCGGGAGTTCCGCGCCGCCCTCGCCCGCCTGCACGTCCGCGGCGTCGACGTGGACTGGCGACCGCTGTTCCCGGCCGACGCCACCCCCGCGACGCTGCCCGGCTACCCGTTCCAGCGGCAGCCGTTCTGGCTGCGGCCGAGCGCCGCCGCGACCGGCGACCACCCGGTGCTGACCACGGCCGTGGAGCTGCCCGACGGCGGCGCGGCGCTGACCGGCGCGGTGTCGCTGTCCACCCACCCGTGGCTGGCCGACCACGCGGTGCGCGGCCGGGTCCTGCTGCCCGGGACCGCGTTCCTGGAGATGGCCGCGCACGCCGCCGGGGTGGTCGGCGCGGACGCCGTGCACGAACTCGTGCTGGAAGCGCCGCTCGTGCTCGACCACGACACCGTGCGGTTGCAGGTCCTGGTCGGAGCGCCCGACGGGACCGGCCGTCGCCCGGTCGCGGTGCACTCGCGGGGCGAGGAGTGGGTCCGGCACGCCACCGGCACCCTCGGCGACGCCCCGCCCACCACCCCGTCCACCACGCTGGTCGTCCCGCCGCCGGGGGCCGAACCGCTCGACGTGACCGGCCTCTACGACACCCTCGCCGCCTCGGGCTACGACTACGGGCCCGCGTTCCAGGGCGTCACCTCGGCCCGGCGCGCGGGCGACGCGGTGCACGCGGAGGTGGAGGTCCCCGCCGGCGACCGGTTCGCGGTGCACCCCGCCCTGCTCGACGCGGCCCTGCACGCGGTCGCGCTGGTGGACCCGACCGGCCCGGCGCGGCTGCCGTTCGCGTTCTCCGGGGTGGTGCTGCGCCCCACCGACGCGTCCGCGCTGCGGGTGCGGGTGTCCGGCGGCCCCGACCACTACCGGGTCGTCGCCGCCGACCCCGACGGCAACCCGGTCGTCTCGATCGACTCGCTGTCGGTGCGGGCGCCCACCGACGCACCGGACCTCCACCAGCTCACCTGGCACCCCGTGGACGCCGACACCACCGCGGACGCGGTGCACCACGTGCGGCGGCACGACGGCGACCCGGCCGACGCCGCGCTGCGCGGCACCCTGGAGGTCCTGGCGGCGATCCGGGCGCACCGGGGTGACGCGCCGCTGGCCGTCGTCACCCGGGGCGCGGTCGCCGCCGCGCCCGGCGACGCGGTCGACCCCGCCCACGCCGCCGTGTGGGGGCTGGTCCGCTCGGCGCAGGCCGAGCACCCCGGCCGGTTCGCGCTGGTCGACGACGACGGGTCGTGGGACGGCGGCCTGCCCGACGAGACCGAGTCGGCGGTGCGCCGCGGGGTGCTGCTCGCCCCCCGCCTGACCCGGGTGGAACGGGCGCTCGCCGCGCCGGACGGCCCCTGGCGGCTGGAGGACGTCGGCACCGGCAGCATCGACGACCTGGCGCTCGTGCCGCTCCCGGAGACCCCGCTGGAGCCCGGCCAGGTGCGGATCGCGCTGCGCGCGGCGGGCCTGAACTTCCGCGACGTGCTCATCGCGCTGGACGTCTACCCCGGCGAGGCGTTGATGGGCGGCGAGGGCGCGGGCGTGGTCCTCGACGTCGGCCCCGGCGTTTCGTTCCGTCCCGGTGACCGGGTGTTCGGGTTGGTGCCGGGTGCGTTCGGTCCGCGTGCGGTGGCGGACCACCGGTTGCTGGCGCCGATCCCGGACGGGTGGTCGTTCGCCCAGGCGGCGGCCGTGCCGGTGGTGTTCCTGACCGCGTGGTACGGCCTGGTGGACCTGGGACGGGTGGGCCCCGGCGACCGGGTCCTCGTCCACGCCGGCACCGGCGGCGTCGGCATGGCCGCGATCCAGCTGGCGCGGCACCTGGGCGCGGAGGTGTTCGCGACGGCGAGCCCCGGCAAGTGGGACGTGCTGCGCGGCTTGGGGCTGGACGACGGGCACATCGCCTCCTCGCGGACGGTGGAGTTCGAGGGGCGTTTCCCGCGTGTGGACGTGGTGTTGAACTCGTTGGCGGGTGAGTTCACCGACGCGTCGTTGCGCCTGCTCGCGCCGGGCGGCCGGTTCGTGGAGATGGGCAAGACCGACATCCGCGACGCCGCCGACCACCCCGACCTCACCTACGCGGCCTTCGACATCGCGGACGCCGGTCCGGCGCGGCTCGGCGAGATCCTGGCCGCCACCGTGGCCGCCCTCGCCGACGGGACGCTGACCCCGCTGCCGCTCGACCTCCGGGGCGTCCGCGACGCGGTGGACGTGTTCCGGCACATGAGCCAGGCCCGGCACGTCGGCAAGATCGTCCTGAACCTGCCCGCCGACCTCGCCGAGGGCACGGTGCTGATCACCGGTGGTACGGGGACGCTGGGGTTGGCGGTGGCGCGGCACTTGGTCGAGCGGCACGGTGTCCGGCGGTTGGTGCTGGTGAGTCGTCGTGGTGGTGCGGTTCCGGTGTTGGACGCCGAGGTGCGGGTGGTGGCGTGCGACGTGTCGGATCGTGCGCAGGTCGCGGAGTTGGTGGCGTCCGTCCCCGACCTGAGGGTGGTGGTGCACGCCGCCGGGGTGCTCGACGACGCCGTGGTCGACGCGGTGACACCGGAGCAGGTGGCCCGCGTGTTCGAACCCAAGGCGCGGGCGGCCTGGCACCTGCACGAGCTGACCGCCGACCTGGACGCGTTCGTGCTGTTCTCCTCCGCCGCCGGGGTGCTCGGCAGCCCCGGCCAGGCCCACTACGCCGCCGCGAACGCGTTCCTCGACGGCCTGGCCGCGCACCGGCGCTCGCTCGGGATGCCCGCCGTGTCGCTGGCCTGGGGGTACTGGGCCGAGAGCAGCGGGATGACCGGCCACCTGTCCGAGCACGACCGGCAGCGCCTCGCCCGGTCCGGCGTCGTCCCGCTGAGCACCGACCACGCGCTCGACCTGTTCGACGCGGCCCTGGCCACCGACCGGGCCGTGGTCGCGCCCATCACGCTCAACCCCGCCCGGACCCCGGCCGGCCCCTCTGCCCTGCGGGGCGTCACCGGCCCCCGGGCCAGGCGCACCGTTCGCGGTGCGACCGCGGACCGGCTGCGGTCCCTGCCGGAGGCCGCGCGGCGGGCCGCGCTGCTCGACCTCGTCACCGCCACCACCGCCACGGTGCTCGGCCACGCCTCACCCGACGCCGTGGACGCCCGCCGGCCGTTCCGGGACCTCGGGTTCGACTCGCTGACGGCGGTGGAGCTGCGCAACCGGTTGGCGTCGGCGACCGGGCTGCGGTTGCCCGCCACGCTCGTCTTCGACCACCCCACCCCGGAACGCCTGGTCGACCACCTGCGCGACGAGGTCGTCGGTGCCCGCCGGGAAGTCGCCGCGGTCGCCGAAGCCGTGGACGACGACCCGGTGGTGATCGTGGGTATGGGGTGTCGTCTGCCGGGTGGTGTGGGGTCGCCGGAGGGTTTGTGGCGGTTGGTGTCGGGGGGTGTGGACGCGATCGGCGGGTTCCCGTCTGATCGTGGGTGGGATGTGGAGCGGTTGTTCCACCCTGATCCGGATCATCCGGGGACGAGTTACACGCGTTCGGGTGGGTTCCTGTCGGATGTGGCGGGTTTCGACGCGGAGTTCTTCGGCATTTCGCCGCGTGAGGCGTTGGCGATGGACCCGCAGCAGCGGGTGTTGTTGGAGACGGCGTGGGAGACGTTCGAGCATGCCGGGATCGACCCGACCTCGTTGCGCGGCAGCCGGACCGGGGTGTTCACCGGCCTGTGGTCCTCCGGCTACGGCCTCGGTGCCCAGGGCGACGTGGAGGGCTACTACGGCACCGGCGCGGCGACCAGCGTGGTGTCCGGCCGGGTCGCCTACCTGCTCGGCCTGGAGGGCGTCGCGGTCTCCATCGACACCGCGTGCTCGTCGTCGCTGGTCGCGATGCACCTCGCGGCGCAGTCGCTGCGCTCGGGGGAGTGCGACCTGGCCCTGGCGGGCGGCGTCACGATCATGGCCACACCGGTCGGGTTCACCGAGTTCTCCCGGCAACGCGGGCTGTCGGCCGATGGCCGGTGCAAGGCGTTCTCCGCGTCGGCCGACGGCACCGGCTGGGGCGAGGGCTCCGGGCTGGTGCTGCTGGAACGGCTGTCGGACGCGCGGCGGCGCGGTCACCGGGTGCTGGCGGTGCTGGCGGGCACGGCGGTGAACCAGGACGGCGCGTCCAACGGGTTGACCGCGCCCAACGGCCCGTCGCAGGAACGGGTGATCCGGCAAGCACTGGCGAACGCCGGTCTCGTTCCGTCCGATGTGGACTTCGTCGAGGCGCACGGCACCGGCACCTCCCTGGGCGACCCGATCGAGGCCCAGGCGTTGCTGGCGACCTACGGGACCGACCGCGCGGAGCCGTTGTGGCTGGGGTCGGTCAAGTCGAACATCGGTCACACCCAGGCCGCGGCGGGTGTGGCGGGTGTGATCAAGGTCGTCGAGGCGATGCGGCACGGCGTGCTGCCGAAGACGCTGCACGTGGACGAGCCGACGCCGCACGTGGACTGGTCGGCGGGGAACGTGCGCCTGCTCGCCGACGCCGTGCCGTGGCCCGAGACCGGACGCCCGCGCCGCGCGGCGGTGTCGTCGTTCGGGATCAGCGGCACGAACGCGCACGTCATCCTAGAGCACGTGCCGGAGGCACCGGGACCCGACACCGATCACCCGTTGTGGCTGTTGTCGGCGAAGAGCGAGACCGCTTTGCTGGAGCAGGTGCGGCGGGTGCGGGAGTTCGCGGCCGATCGTCCCGGTGTGGTGGGGATCGGTCAGGCCCTGGCCGGTCGTGCCCGGTTCGCGCACCGTGCGGCGATCCTCGGGGCGGACGTGGTGACGGGTGTGGCCGGGTCGCCGCGCCGGACGGTGTTCGTGTTCCCCGGTCAGGGCGCGCAGTGGGTCGGCATGGGGCGCGAGCTGTACGCGGCCGAGCCGGTGTTCCGGGAAGCGATCGACGCCTGTGCGCAGGCTCTCGCGCCGCACGTGGGCTGGTCGCTGGTGGAGGTCCTCGACGGCGGCGAGTTGGACCGCGTGGACGTGGTGCAGCCGGCGTTGTTCGCGATGATGGTCGGCTTGGCCGCGTTGTGGCGGTCGCGTGGTGTCGAGCCGGACGCGGTGGTGGGGCATTCGCAGGGCGAGATCGCGGCGGCCTACGTGGCTGGGGCGTTGTCGCTCGACGACGCGGCTCGGGTGGTCGCGTTGCGCAGCAAGGCCCTGGTGGCGATCTCGGGTCTGGGCGGCATGGTCTCGGTCGGCTTGCCGGCGGACTCCGAGCTGCTGTCGCGGTGGGGTGATCGGCTGTCGGTGGCGGTGGTGAACTCCCCGACGAGCGTGGTCGTCTCCGGTGAGCCGGACGCGTTGGCCGAACTCGTGGCGGCGTGCGAGGCCGGAGGTGTCCGGGCGCGGGTGCTGCCGGTGGACTACGCGGCGCACTCGGCCCAGGTGGAGGCGATCCGGGAACGGCTGCTGGCCGACCTGGCGGGCGTCACGCCACTCGAAGCGCGGGTCCCGTTCCGCTCGACGGTGATCGACGGACCGGTGGAGACCGCCGACGCCGAGTACTGGTACCGCAACCTGCGCGAACCCGTGCGGTTCGACCGGGCCGTGCGGGCGTTGACCGGGCACGTGTTCGTCGAGGTCAGCCCGCACCCCGTGCTGCTGCCCGCGCTGGAGGAGCAGGACGCCGTCGCCGCCGGCACGCTGCGCCGCGACCGCCCCGACTTCCTCGCCGCCGCCGCGCGGCTGTTCGTGCTCGGCGTCGACGTGGAGCCGGGCGACGTGGACCCGGGCGGCGCGCCCGTCCCGCCGGTCGACCTGCCCACCTACCCGTTCCAGCGCGAGCGGTTCTGGCTGGCGGCGGGTGGTCCGGCCGACGTGTCCGGCGCGGGCCTGGACCCGGCCGACCACCCGCTGCTCGGCGCGGTCGTCGAGCTGCCCGGCGAGCAGGGCGCGGTGCTCACCGGCACGCTGTCGCTGGCCACCCACCCGTGGCTGGCGGACCACGCCGTGCTCGGCAGGGTGCTGATGCCCGCCACCGGGTTCGTCGAACTGGTGACGCACGCGGCCGGTGTCGTCGGCTGGTCGTCGGTCGAGGAACTCGTCCTGGAAGCGCCCCTGGTGCTCCCGGCGGACGGCGCGGTGCGCGTGCAGGTCGTGGTGGGGGCCCCGGACGGGTCGGGCCGCCGACCGGTGGAGGTCCGCTCCCGCGCGGAGGAGTGGGTGCGCCACGCCGTCGGCGCGCTCGCCGCCGAACCCGCCGCGCCGCCGGCGTTCCCCGCGTGGCCGCCCGCCGCGCGACCGGTCGACGTGCGCGACCTCCACGACGCCCTGTCCGGCTACGAGCACGGCCCCGCCTTCCAGGGGGTGCGCGCGGTGTGGCGGTCGGGCGGCGAGGTGTTCGCCGAGGTGGCGCTGCCCGCCTCGATCACCGACGCCGCCCGGTACGGCGTGCACCCCGCGCTGCTGGACGCGGCGCTGCAACCGCTGGCCCTGCTCGCCGGGGACACCGACGAGGTGCGGCTGCCGTTCTCCCTCACCGGGATCGCGGTCCACCGACCCGGCGCGGCCACCGCCCGGGTGCGGCTGTCGGGCACCGCCGCCGACGGCTACGCCATCGCACTGGCCGACGAGACCGGCGCGCCGGTCGCCACCATCGGCGCGATGACCACCCGCCCGGTGGCCCGCCCCGCCGACGAGGCCCTGTTCCGCCTCGACTGGCACCCGCGCGACGGCGGCACCACCCCCGCCCGGGTCGTGTCACCGCGGTCGGTCGCGGAGGCGCTGGCCCTGGTGCAGGCGTTCCTGGCCGAGGACGGCGACGAACGCCTGGTCGTGCACACCCGCGACGCCGCGACCGACCCCGAGGCCGCCGCCGTGGGGGGCCTGGTCCGCGCCGCGCAGGCCGAGCACCCCGGCCGGCTGGTGCTGGTGGACACCGACGACTCCGCGCCGCTCGTGCTCGACGACGAGGACCGGTTCGCGGTGCGGCGGGGCGAGGTGCACGTGCCCCGGCTGGTCCGGACCGCCCCGGAGCCCCTGGTGTCCGGCTCGCTGGTGCGGGCCGACAGCGGGAGCCTGGACGACCTCGCGTTCGCCGACGTGCCCGGGACGCCGTTGGCGCCGCACGAGGTGCGCGTCGCGGTCCGCGCGGCGGGCCTGAACTTCCGCGACGTGCTGATCGCCCTGGGCACCTACCCGACGTCGGCCGAGCTGGGCAGCGAGGGCGCCGGCGTGGTGACCGACGTCGGCCCGGAGGTCACCCGGTTCCGGCCCGGCGACCGGGTGACGGGGCTGCTGCGCGGCGCGTTCGGGGCCGTCGCGGTGGCCGACCACCGGGTGCTCGCCGAGGTGCCCGCCGACTGGTCGTTCGCGCAGGCCGCCGCCGTCCCCGTGGCGTTCCTGACCGCCTGGTACGGGCTGTTCGACCTCGGGCGGCTGGGCGCCGGCGACCGCGTGCTCGTCCACTCCGGCGCGGGCGGCGTCGGGATGGCCGCCGTGCAGCTCGCGCGGCGGGCCGGCGCGGAGGTGTTCGCCACGGCGAGCCCCGGCAAGTGGGACGCCCTGCGCGACCTCGGGTTGGACGACGACCACATCGCCTCCTCGCGCACCCTGGACTTCGAACGGCGCTTCCCGCCCGCGGACGTCGTGCTGAACGCGTTGACCGGCGAGTTCACCGACGCCTCGCTGCGCCTGCTCGCGCCGGGCGGGCGGTTCGTCGACATGGGCAAGGCCGACCCGCGCGACACCCCCGGCTACCGGGCGTTCGACCTCGCCGAGGCGGGGCCCGAGCGGCTGGGCGAGGTGCTGGCCGAGGTCGTCGGGCTGCTCGCGGCGGGCGACCTGCGCACGCCGCCGATCACCGCCTGGGACCTGCGGCACGCCTCGCGGGCGTTCCGGCACATGAGCCGGGCCGCCCACGTCGGCAAGGTCGTGCTGACCGTCCCCGCCCCGCTCGGCCCGGACGACACCGTCCTGATCACCGGCGGCACCGGGACGCTCGGCGGCCTCGTCGCCCGCCACCTGGTCACCGCGCACGGCGTGCGGCGGCTCGTGCTGGCGAGCAGGTCCGGGCACGCCCCCGAGCTGCGCGACGACCTCGAACGGCTCGGGGCGCACGTGACCACGGCCGCCTGCGACGTGGGGGACCGGGACGCGGTCGCCGGGCTGCTGGCCGGCATCCCGGACCTGACCGCCGTGGTGCACGCGGCCGGCGCGCTGGACGACGGCGTGGTCGAGTCGCTCACGCCCGAACGCCTGGCGACCGTGCGCGGCCCGAAGGCCGACGCGGCGCGGCACCTGCACGAGCTGGTCGGCGACGTGAAGGCGTTCGTGCTGTTCTCCTCCGCGGCCGGCGTCCTGGGCAGCCCGGGCCAGGGCAACTACGCCGCCGCCAACGCCTACCTCGACGGCCTGGCCGAACGGCGACGGCGGCAGGGGCTGGCCGCGGTGTCCGTGGCGTGGGGGCAGTGGGCGCGGGGCAGCGGCCTGACCGCCGCGCTGACCACGACGGACCGCCGCCGCCTCGCCCGGTCGGGGGTCGTGCCGCTGTCCACCGAGCACGCGTTGGCGCTGTTCGACGCCGCGCTCACCGCACCGGACCCGACCCTGGTCGCCGCCGGCCTCCGGGTGCACGCGCTGGGCGACCGGCCGGTGCTGCGCGCCCTGACCCGCCGGCCCGCCCGCACCACCCCCGGTGCGGCGGGCGACCTGGCCGCGCTGCCCGAGGCCGAGCGGCGCGCCGCCCTGCTGGAGCTGATCACCACGCACAGCGCGGCCGTCCTGGGCCGCGCCGGCGCCACCGACGCCGACCGGGCGTTCAAGGACCTCGGGTTCGACTCGCTGACCGCCGTCGAGCTGCGCAACCGGCTGTCCGCCGCGCTCGGCGTCCGGCTGTCGGCGACCCTGACGTTCGACCACCCGACGCCGACCAGGCTGGCCGAGCACCTGCTCGAAGTCCTGTCGGGCGCGCGACGACGCGTCGAGCGGCCGGTCGCCCACCACACCACCACCGACCCGGTCGTGGTGGTCGGCATGGGCTGCCGCTACCCCGGTGGTGTCGGTTCGGCGGCGGAGCTGTGGGGGGTGGTGTCGGGGGGTGTGGACGCCATCGGCGACTTCCCGGCCGACCGGGGTTGGGACCTGGCCGGGTTGTACGACCCGGAGGGTGGTCCCGGCACCAGCTACACGCGGTCGGGCGGGTTCCTGGAGGACGCGGCCGGTTTCGACGCCGGGTTCTTCGGGATCTCGCCGCGTGAGGCGTTGGCGATGGACCCGCAGCAGCGCTTGGTGCTGGAAACCGCGTGGGAGACGTTCGAGCACGCGGGCATCGACCCGACCGCCCTGCACGGCAGCCGGACGGGCGTCTACACCGGCATCTGGACCTCCGGGTACGCGGGAGGCGTCGACCAGGTGTCGCGTGACGCGGAGGGCTACCTGGCCACCGGCACGTCCACCAGCGTGACCTCCGGCCGCGTGTCCTACCTGCTGGGGCTCGAAGGCCCGGCGGTGTCGGTGGACACGGCGTGCTCGTCGTCGCTGGTGGCGATGCACCTGGCGGCGCAGGCGCTGCGCTCGGGGGAGTGCGACCTGGCCCTGGCCGGCGGGGTCACCGTCATGGCGACCCCGGCGAGCTTCGTGGAGTTCTCCCGCCAGCACGGCCTGGCCGCCGACGGCCGGGCCAAGTCCTTCGCCGCCGGCGCGGACGGCACGAGCTGGGGCGAGGGCGCGGGTCTGGTGCTGCTGGAACGGCTGTCGGACGCCCGCCGCAACGGCCACCGGGTGCTGGCCGTGCTGGCGGGCACGGCGGTGAACCAGGACGGCGCGTCCAACGGCCTCACCGCGCCCAGCGGACCGGCGCAGGAGCGGGTCATCCGGCAGGCGTTGGCCAACGCGGGGCTGGAACCGTCCGACGTGGACGCCGTCGAGGCCCACGGCACCGGGACCACCCTGGGCGACCCGATCGAGGCCCGGGCACTGGTCGCCACCTACGGCGCCGACCGCGCCGAACCGCTCTGGCTGGGGTCGGTGAAGTCGAACATCGGGCACACGCAGGCCGCGGCCGGTGTCGCCGGTGTGATCAAGATGATCGAGGCCATGCGTCACGGCACCCTGCCGCGCACCCTCCACGTCGACGCGCCCAGCCCGCACGTGGACTGGCAGCACGTCCGGCTGCTGACCGAGACCACGCCGTGGCCCGCGCACGACCGGCCCCGCCGGGCCGCCGTCTCCGCGTTCGGGATCAGCGGCACCAACGCCCACGTGATCCTGGAGCAGCCGGAGCCGGAGCCGGAGGCCGTTGTGTCGCCGGTGTGGGTGCCGTGGTTGTTGTCGG
This sequence comes from Saccharothrix sabaoui, assembly GCF_051756985.1. NCBI lineage: Bacteria > Bacillati > Actinomycetota > Actinomycetes > Pseudonocardiales > Pseudonocardiaceae > Saccharothrix > Saccharothrix sabaoui. The sequence goes on along the minus strand of NZ_JBPKJK010000003.1, from coordinate 27,934 downwards.
CGAAGTCTTCGGAGGCGGTGCGGGCGCAGGCGGTGCGGTTGCGGGGGTTCGTGGGTGATCCGGCGGTGGGTGCGGCGTTGGCGTCGCGGGCGCGGTTGCCGTACCGGGTCGCGCTGACCGACCCGGACCGGCTCGCCGCCGACCTCGACGCCCTCGCCGAGGCCCCGATCGCGAAGGCCCAGGCCGGCGGGACCGCGTTCGTCTTCTCCGGCCAGGGCTCGCAGTGGCGCGGCATGGGCGACCGGCTCGCCCGGGCCCACCCGGTGTTCGCCCGGGTCCTGGCCGGGATCTGCGACCGGCTCGACCTGGACCTGCACGAGGTGGACCTCGACCAGACCCGGTACACGCAGGCGGGGTTGTTCGCGATCGAGGTGGCGCTCTACCGGCTGGTCGAGTCGCTGGGGATGCGCCCGGACTACCTCGTCGGGCATTCGATCGGGGAGATCGCCGCCGCGCACATCGCCGGGGTGTTGAGCCTGGAGGACGCCTGCACGCTGGTGTCCGCACGGGGACGGTTGATGCAGGAACTGCCGCCGGGCGGGGCGATGGCGTCCCTGCGCGCCTCGGAGGCCGAAGTCCTCGCCGACGGCGACGAGGTCGACATCGCGGCGGTCAACGCGCCGGACACCGTCGTGGTCTCCGGCGACGAGCACGTGGTGTCGCGGATCGTCGAGCGGTGGCGGGAGCGCGGGCGCGAGACCCGGCGGCTGACCGTGAGCCATGCGTTCCACTCGGCCCGGGTGGAGCCGATGCTCGCCGAGTTCGCCCAGGTCGCCGAGACCCTGACCTACCACCCGCCCACGCTCCCCGTCGTGTCCACGGTGACCGGCGACCCCACCGACATGACCACCCCGGCCTACTGGGTGCGCCAGGTCCGCGACACCGTCCGGTTCGACCGGGCGCTGGGGTGGCTGCGCGACCGCGGCGTCACGGCGCTGCTGGAGATCGGCCCGCACCCGTCGCTGGTGCCCGACGCGGTCATGCGCCGCGACCACGACGAACCGGAACGCCTCCTCGCCGCCCTCGGCCGCGTCTGGGAGCAGGGCGGCGACTGGCGCCCGCCCACCCCGCCCGCCCACCTCGACCTGCCGGCCTACGCGTTCCGGCGGGACCGGTTCTGGCTGGTCCCCACCGCCCCGGCGGGCGCCGGCCTGGACCCCCTGGACCACCCGCTGCTGCGGGCCGCGGTGCCGCTGCCCGACGGGCAGGGCGTGGTGCTCGTCGGCGCGCTGTCCCGCGACGCGCACCCGTGGCTGGCCGAGCACACCGTGCTCGGCTCACCCCTGCTGCCCGCCACCGGGTTCGTGGAACTGGCCCTCCAGGCGGGTCGGCACGTCGACTGCGCCGCGCTCGCCGAACTCGTCCTCGAAGCGCCGCTGCCGCTGCACGACGCCGTGCACGTGCGGGTCGCGGTCGGCGCGCCCACCGACACCGGGCAGCGCCCCGTGGCCGTGCACTCCCGCACCGCCGCCGACCCCGACCGGTGGACCCGCCACGCCACCGGCGTCCTGCTCCCCGGGACCACCGCGCTCCCGACCACCGCGCTCCCGACCACCGCGCTCCCGACCACCGCGCTCCCGACCACCGCGCTCCCGACCACCGGGACGGCCGCCGCGAGCTGGCCGCCGGCCGGCGCGACCGCGGTCGACACCGCGGGCCTCTACGACACCCTGGCCGACGAGGGCTACGACTACGGGCCGACGTTCCAGGGGCTGCGCGCCCTCTGGCGGCACGGCGACGACCTGCACGCCGAGGTCGAGTTCCCCGCCGACCCCGCGCAGCTGACCGGCTACGGCCTGCACCCGGCGCTGCTGGACGCGGCGATCCAGCCGCTCACCCTGCTCACCGGCATCACCGCCGCGGTCGACGGCCCCGGCGAGAGCCTGGCCAGGCTGCCGTTCTCGTTCGCCGGCGTGTCGTTCACCGGCGCCGCCGCCGCGCTGCGCGTCACCCTGTCGCCCACCGCGCCGGACACCTACGCGGTGCGGGTCACCGACACCGCGGGCGCGCCGGTCGCCGCGATCGACTCCCTCGTGCTGCGCCCGGTCGAACTGGCCGACCTCGCCACGACCCGGCACGCCGACGCCCTGTTCACCCTCGACTGGACGCCGCTGCCGCCCGCGGACGGCCCGGACCCGGCGGTGGTGCTCCGCGACCTCGCCCCCGACGTCCCAGGCGACCCCGACGCCCTCGACGGCCGCGACCAGCTCGACCGGACGCGCGCGGTCACCCGCCAGGTCCTCCACGACGTCCAGGCGGCACTGGCCGACGACACCCGCCTGGTGTTCGTCGGCCGGGGCGACGACCTCGCGTCGGCCGCGGCGCAGGGGCTGGTGCGCAGCGCGCAGCACGAGCACCCCGACCGGTTCCTGCTGGTCGACCACGACGGCACCGAGGCGTCCGGGCAGGCCGTCCCGGCCGCCGTGCGCACCGGGTTCGCCCAGGGGGAACCGCACCTGCTCCTGCGGGACGGCGCGCTCCTCGCCCCCCGGCTGCGCGGGCACGCGGCGACGACCCCGGCACGGCTGCGCGGCACGGCCCTGGTCACCGGCGGCTTCGGCGTCCTCGGCGGCCTGACCGCCCGCCACCTCGTCACCGCGCACGAGGTGCGGCACGTCGTCCTGGCCGGTCGGCGCGGCGGGGCCACCCCCGGCGCGGCGGAACTGGTGGCCGAGCTGACCGCCCTCGGCGCGACCGTCACCGCGGCGGCGTGCGACGTCTCCGACCGGGACGCCCTCGCCGCGCTGCTGGGCACCGTCGAGGACCTGCGCGTCGTCGTGCACGCCGCCGGCGTGGTCGACGACGCCGTGGTCGCGTCGCTGACCCCCGAGCGGCTGCACGACGTGCTGCGGCCCAAGGTGGACGCCGCCTGGCACCTGCACGAGCTGACCGCCGACCTGGATGCGTTCGTCCTGTTCTCCTCCGCGTCCGGGGTGCTGGGCAGCCCCGGCCAGGCCAACTACGCGGCGGCCAACTCGTTCCTGGACGCCCTGGCCCGCCACCGGCACGCGCTGGGCCTGCCCGCGGTGTCCCTGGCGTGGGGCCAGTGGGAGCAGGACAGCGGCATCACCGCCGCCCTCACCGAGGCCGACCGCCACCGGCTGCGCCGCGCCGGCCTCACGCCGCTGCCCACCGAGCAGGCGCTGGCGCTGTTCGACGCCGGCGTGGCGGCGGGACCGCCGGTGCTCGTGCCCGCCCGCATCGACCCGGCCGCGCGGACGCCGCTGCTGCGCGACCAGCGCCGGACCCGGCGCGCGCAGCCCTCGACGCCCGTGCCCGCCGATCTGCTCGGCAGGCTCTCCGCGCTGCCCGAACCCGCGCAGCGGGCGCTGCTGCTCGACGTGGTCAACGCGCACAGCGCGGCCGTCCTCGGCCACGCCACCCCGCTCACCACCGACCCCGGACAGGCGTTCCGGGACCACGGCGTCGACTCGCTGACCGCGATCGAGCTGCGCAACCGGCTCAACGCGGCCACCGGCCTCCAGCTGTCCGCGACCGTCGTGTTCGACTTCCCGACGCCCGCGCAGCTGACCAACCACCTCTACGGCCGGCTGTGCGGCACGGCCGACCGGGTCGCCGGCCCGGTGGAGGCGCTGCTGCGCGGGGCGATCGACGCGGACCGCGCCCGCGAGGGCCTGGACCTGCTGGTCACCGCCGCGCGGCTGGCCCCGCCCGCCGACCGGCTCGACGTGACCCCGGTGAAGCTCACCACCGGGTTCGTGACACCCGCGCTGGTCTGCCTGCCCTCCGCGCTGGCCTTCACCGGCGTCGAGGAGTACACGAGGTTCGCCGCCGCGCTGGAGGCGATGCGGGACGTGACCGCCGTGCCGCTGCCGGGCTTCACGGGCGACCCGCTGCCCGCCGACGCCGACGCGCTGGTCGACGCGCTGGCCGACGCCGTCACCCGGGTCGTGCCGGGCGAGTTCGCGCTGGTCGGCCGCTCGGTCGGGGCGTGGCTCGCGCGCGCCGTCGCCGGTCGCCTGGAGACCTGGGGCCGCGGCCCCGCCGCGATCGCGCTGATCACGCCCACCGCGGACGCGCGGCCCCTGCTCGCCGGGGTCCTCGACCCCGCGCACCAGCTCCACCCGGTGGACGACGGCCGGCTGGCCGCGATGGGCCGCTACCTCGACCTCGGCGCGCGGTGGGCGCCGCAGCCGTCCACCACACCGGTCCTGCACGTGGGCACGGCCGACGAACGCCCGCCGGCCGGGCAGGAGTCGGTGGTCGTCGCCGGCGACCACTTCACCGTGCTGGAACAGCACTCCGCGTCCACCGCGCTGGCGGTCAGCAGCTGGCTCACGGACTTCCGCGGCTACGGGGCCGGGTTGTCCGAACTCAGGGAAAGGGACGTCCATGATCTGGGATGACGTGTTCATCGCCGGTACCGGCCACCACCTGCCGCCGCGCACCCCCGCGGCCGAGGCCGTGCCCGACACCGACACCATGCGGAGGCTGCTGGCGCTGTCGGACTTCACCTCCTTCACCCGGTCCGACGACATCACCGAGCAGGGCATGGCCGTGCGGGCGGCGATGGACGCGATGCGGCAGGCCGGCGTGACCGGCGCGGACATCGCGATGGCCGCCTACGCCCAGATGGACTCCCAGGACCACATGGCGCCCTCGTGCCACCTCCAGCGCGTCCTCGGCCTCGGCCACGCCCTCGTCTACGAGGTGGAGGCCACCAGCAACGGCGGCTCGGCCGCGCTCCAGTCGGCCGCCGCGCACCTGGTGGCCGACCGGTCCGCCACCGCCACCCTGGTCACCGCGACCTCCCGGTTCCGGCCGCCGCGCTGGGAGCGCTGGCAGCCCACCATCGGCATCTTCCTGGCCGACGGCGCGGCGTCGGCCGTGCTCACCCGCGACGGCGGCCGGGCCCGCCTGGTCGCCACCGCCAACAGCTCCGCCACCCAGATGGAGGTGCTGGCCGTCCCCTCCATCCCGGACCCGCTCGGCCACCGCGACCGCACCCCCATCGAGGTCACCGGCCTCGCGCCCTACCTGACCCTGATGAGCGAGGCCCTGGTGAGCGCGGTCGAGCGGGCCGCGAAGGAGGCGAACGTCGCCCTGGCCGACATCACCCGGTTCGTGATCACCGGCCTCGGGCTCGCGCAGCTGGAGGTGGTCGTGCTGGAACCGCTCGGCGTCTCCCTGGACCGCACCACCTGGCCGTTCCTGCGCGAACTCGGGCACGTCGGGCCGTGCGACCAGCTGCTGGGCGTGGACCACCTGCTCAACCACCCCGACACCGCGCCCGGCGACACGATCATGGTGGTCGGCCTCGGCATGGGCTCCCGGTTCACCGCGACCCTGCTGGAGGTCACCGAGCCGCCCGCCCGCACCACGACGTTCGTCGAGGCGTCCGCGCCGATCCCGCCGGTCGAGCGGTACACCATCGACCCGTCGGGCGCCGACATCTTCGGCGAGGCGGCCCGCCTGCGCGAACAGGGCCCCGCCACCCCGGTCGAGCTGCCCGGCGGCATCGGGGCGTGGGCGGTCACCGGCCACGACGCCGTGCAGGAGGTGCTGCTGGACCCGGACGTGTCCAAGGACGCCAACCGGCACTGGCCCGCGTGGCGCAACGGCGAGATCCCGCCCGACTGGCCGCTGATCCTGTGGGTGGCGATGAAGAACATGTTCACCGCCTACGGCGCGGACCACTCCCGGCTGCGCGGGCTGGTGGCCAAGGCGTTCACCGCGCGCCGCGTCGAGGCCATGCGCCCCCGCGTCGAGGCGATCACCGCCGAACTGGTGGACCGCCTGGCCGCCGTGCCCCGCGGGCAGGCGGTCGACCTGCGCGCGGAGTTCGCGTTCCCGCTGCCGATCCGGGTCATCGGCGGCCTGTTCGGGCTGTCCGCCCGGACCGGCGAGGACCTGCGCCGGCTCGTCGAGGCGGTGTTCAGCCTGGACGCCGACCCCGAGGGCGTGCAGGCCGCGTCCGCCGAGCTGTACATGCTGCTCAAGGGCCTGGTCGCGGAGAAGCGGGCCAACCCCGGCGACGACATGACCACCGACCTGATCGCCGCCCGCGACGCGGACGGCAACCGCCTGGGCGAGCAGGAGCTGCTCGACACCCTGCTGCTGACCATCAGCGCGGGCTTCGAGACCACGGTCAACCTCCTCGACAACGCCGTCCACGCGCTGGCCACCCACCCGTCCCAGCTCGGCCTGGTCACCTCCGGCGCGAGCACCTGGAACGACGTGGTGGACGAGACGCTGCGCTGGCAGGCACCCGTGCCCAACCTGCCCCTGCGCTACGCCGTCGAGGACGTGCGGGTCGACGACGTCCGCATCGCCCGGGGCGAGGCGATCCTGGTGTCGTTCGGCGCGGCCGGCCGGGACCCGGCGCGGCACGGCGCGAACGCCGAGGAGTTCGACATCACCCGGCCGTCCCGGCGTGACCACCTCGCCTTCGGCCACGGCGTGCACTTCTGCCTGGGCTCGCCGCTGGCCCGGATGGAGGCCGTGATCGCGCTGAGCGCCCTGTTCGACCGGTTCCCCGGCCTGCGCCTCGCGGTGCCGTCGGAGGAGCTGGAGCCGCTCGGGTCGTTCTTCACCAACGGCCACAAGACGCTGCCCGTCGTCCTGGAGGAGGACTGAGATGGCGCACTTCGCGTTCGTCAGCGCACCGGCCGCCGGGCACGTCAACCCGACGCTGCCGCTGGTGGAGGAACTCGTCCGGCGCGGCCACCGGGTCAGCTACGCGACCGGCCCGGCCACCGCGTCGGGCCCGGCCCGCGCAGGCGCCAAGCCCGTCGTGCTGCCCTCGGAGCTGCCGCCGGACATGGACGAGCGGGGCGAGTTCACCGCCGAGCAGCTCGCGGTCACCCTGGAGCACTTCCTCGCCGACGCCGAGGTGTCGTTCCCGGTGCTGGCCGAGCACTTCCGGGGCGACCCGCCGGACGTGGTCTGCTACGACTCGGTGACCTTCACCGGGCGGATGCTGGCCAACCTGCTGGGCGTGCCCGAGGTGGCGCTGGTGCCCACGTTCGCGGAGAACGAGCGGTTCTCCGCGACACGGGTGTACCTGCCGCCCGACTTCGACCACGCCCACCCGGCGCTGGCCGCGGCGGTCGGGAAGATGGCGGCGTTCGCGGCCGGCTTCACGTTCCTGGAGGACCCGAACCTGATGTTCGGGCACGTCGCGCCGACGAACCTGGTGTTCATCCCGCGCTCCTTCCAGCTGGAGGCCGACACGTTCGACGACCGCTTCCACTTCGTGGGGCCGACCCCGGGCACCTGGCAGGTGGCGGAGGAGTGGTCGCCCGCGTCCGACGCGCCGGTGCTGCTGATCTCCCTGGGCACGGTGTTCAACACGCGACCGGAGTTCTACCGGACGTGCGTGACGGCGTTCGCCGACACCGGCTGGCAGGTCGTGATGTCCGTCGGCGCGCTGGACCCGGCGCTGCTGGGGCCGCTGCCGCCGAACTTCTCGGTGCACGCGCGCGTCCCGCAGGTGGCCGTGCTGCGGCACGCGTCGGTGTTCCTCACCCACGCCGGGATGAACTCCGTGATGGAGGCGGTGTACCACGGCGTGCCGGTCGTGGCGGTGCCGCGCATCCCCGAGCAGCGGGCGGTCGCCGCGCGCGCGGCGGAGCTGGGACTGGGGATCGCGCTCGACGCGCCCACCGCGGCCGACCTGCGCGCGGCGGTCCCGGCGGCCACCGCCCACCGGCCCGCCGCCGAAGCGCTGGGCGCGGCGCTGCGCGCGACCCCGGGCGCACCCGTCGCCGCGGACGTCCTGGAAGGACTGCTCGGCTAGGGCGTGTTTCAGGTGGGTCCGCCCGGACGGGCGACCGACCGGCCCGACCACCCGGCTCACGACCACTCGGAGAGGGAACACCATGCTGACCCTGGGCATCAGCGGTCATTTCGACCTGTTACCGGGCTTGTTCCGCACCTACATGCACGACGCCGCCGCCTGCCTGGTCGCCGACGGCGAACTCGTCGCGGCGGTCGAGGAGGAGCGGTTCAACCGGATCAAGAAGACGAACAGGTTCCCGGCCGGCGCCATCCGCGCCTGCCTCGACATCGCGGGCGCCCGACCGCAGGACGTCGACGCCGTCGGCTACTACTTCGACCAGGACCTCGTCGACCTCGGCCTGCGCAACTTCCAGCTCGCCTCCCCGGCCCAACCGGTCCGCTTCGGCCGCGACCTGCTGCGCGACCGGCTGCGCGCCGAGCTGGACTGGGAGATCGACCCGGACCGCGTGCTGTTCACCCGTCACCACCTGGCGCACGCCTGGTCGTCGTTCGCCCGCTCGGGCATGGCCGACGCGCTGGTCGTCGTCATGGACGGCCGCGGCGAGACCGTCTCCACCACCGTCCACCTCGCCGGGGGCGGGGAGGTGCGCGAACTTCGGTCGTACTCGGTCCCGCAGTCGCTCGGCCTGTTCTACCAGGACGCGATCGGGCACGTCGGCTACGGCTTCGGCGACGAGTACAAGGTCATGGGCCTGGCCCCGTACGGCGACCCGGCGACCTACCGCGAGCAGTTCCGGAGCCTCTACCGGCTGCTGCCGGACGGGGACTACGAGCTGACCGGTTCCATCCCGGACATCAACCCCACCGCGGAGCCGTTCTACGCCAACGGCTTCCCCGCCCGCCGCGCCGGCGAGCCGGTGACGGACGAGCACCGCGACTTCGCCGCCGGGCTCCAGGAGACGCTGGAGACCCTGGCACTGCACGTCGTCGGCCACTGGGCGCGGCGGACCGGCGCACGGCGGCTGTGCTTCACCGGCGGCGTCGCCCACAACAGCAGCCTCAACGGCGCGATCCTGCGGTCCGGCCTGTTCGACGAGGTCTTCGTGCACCCGTCGTCGCACGACGCGGGCGCGGCGGAGGGCGCGGCCATCGTCGCCGCCCGGCGCCTCGGCGCACCGCACACCCGCGTCGCCGGGCTGACCGCCGCGAGCCTCGGCCCGGACCTCGGCGACCCGGACGAGGTCGAGCGGGAGCTGCGGGCGTGGAGCGGGCTCGTGGACGTCGAGCGGCCCGCGGACGTGGTCGAGGCGACGGCCCGGCTCCTCGCCGACGGCGCGGTGGTCGGCTGGGCCCACGGGCGTTCCGAGTTCGGCCCGCGCGCGCTGGGCAACCGGAGCATCCTCGCCGACGCCCGCCCGGTGGAGAACCGGGACCGGATCAACGCGATGGTCAAGAAGCGGGAGAGCTTCCGGCCGTTCGCGCCCGCCGTCACCCCGGAGGCGGCGCAGACCTACTTCGACCTCACCGACACCGCCGCCGAGCACGGCTTCATGTCGTTCGTGGTGCGGGTGCGGGAGTCCCGGCGCGCCGAGCTCGGCGCCGTGACGCACGTGGACGGCACCGCGCGGGTCCAGGTGGTCACCCCGGGGGCCAACGCGCGCTTCCACCGGCTGATCACCCGGTTCGGCGAGCTGACCGGCACGCCCGTGCTGCTCAACACGTCGTTCAACAACAACGCCGAGCCGATCGTGCAGTCCGTGCACGACGCCCTCACCTGCTACCTGACCACCGGTATCGACGTGCTCGTGGTGGAGGACTTCCTGGTCCGCCGCCGCGCGACCGCCGTGGACGACCTGGTGCCGGCGTTCCGCCCGGACACCCGGCTGCGCCGGGACTGGCGGCCCGGCGAGGAGGCCGCCGCCGAGATCTACCTGGACCACTCGTTCGGGCCGTCGGCGGCGCTGTCGCCCCCGGTGTTCGACCTGCTCGCCGCCGTGGACGGCAAGTCCACCGTCGCCGAGCTGGCGGGGGAGCTGACCGACGAGGTGCGCGCCGAGGTCCACTCGCTGTGGCAGCGGAGGTTCTTCACCCTCGCGCCCGGGGGCCGCTGACCGGTTCCCGACGGGGCCGCCTGCCGGTCACCACGCCACCGGCAGGCGGTGGGGGCCGCGGACCAGCCGCCCCCGCTTGAACTCGACCTCCCCCGCGAGGCGGAGGTCCGGGTAGCGGGCGAGCAGCGTGCCGAGGGCGACGTTGAGCTCCATCCGCGCCAGCGGCGCGCCGATGCAGTGGTGCACGCCGTGCCCGAAGGCGAAGTGCGGGTTCGACGGCCGGTGGAAGTCGATCACGTGCGGGTCGGGGAACACCGACCCGTCGCGGTTGGCGACCAGGCCGTCCACGAAGACGGCCTCGCCCTTGGCGATCGTCACGCCGCTGAGCACGACGTCCTCGGTCGCGAACCGGGGGAACGCGGGGGAGCCGGACAGCTTCGTGATCCGCAGCAGCTCCTCGATCGCGGCGGGCAGCAGCGAGGGGTCCGCCCGCAGCTCGGCCAGCCGCTCCGGGTGGGTGAGCAGCTGGTAGGTGAAGTTGGAGATCTCGCTGCCGGTGGTCTCGTGGCCCGCGATGAGCAGCGTGACGCCGAACGACACCAGCTCCTCCTCGGTGAGCCGGTCCTCCTCGTCGTGCGCGGTGACCAGCGTGGTGAGCATGTCGTCACCGGGGTCACGGCGCTTCAGCTCGACCAGCTCGCGCAGGTAGCCGTGCAGGTTCGCGAACGCGGCCTCGATCTCCGGCACGGTGAACGCCGTGATCGCCACCGCCGCGTCCGACCACTCCCGGAACTTCACCCGGTCCAGGTCGGGCACGCCCAGCATCTCGCTGATCAGCGTGATCGCCGTCGGCATCGCCAGCGCGCCGACCAGGTCGGCGGGCGACCCGTGCGCCTCCATCTCGTCCAGCAGGCCGTCCACGATCTGCTGCGCGCGCTCCCGCAGCAGGGCCGTGCGCCGGGCCGTGAACGCCTTCGCGAGGATGCGCCGCAACCGGGTGTGCTCGGGCGGGTCCATGCTCAGGATGGTGCCGAAGCGCGGCACCTCCGGCATGGTGCGCGGCGGGTCGCGGTCGGCGTCCATCACCGGCGACCGGACGAACCGCGGGTCGCCCATCACGGTCCTGACGTCGGCGTACCGCGTCGCGAGCCACGCTTCGGTGCCGTGGGGCAGTTGCACGCGCGCCACGGGCTCGTCGCGCTGGAGCCGCAGGTAGGTCTCGTTGATCCCGAGGTCGTCCGGTTCGTGGAACGGGTACGGCAGCACGGCCACGCGACACCCCCGTCAGGCGAATGCTCTGCCCGAACAGTAGGCACCCGACCGGGTGGCGGTCCACGAACGGTGACGAGGCCACTACGGGTTCACGACGACCCGCGGGCGGCCGTGGTGGACGAGGGCCGCGGGACGGACCGGTGGTGACCCTCGAACTCGACCGAGCTCGCCGTCCCACAAGCGGTTGACCGATTTCCGCTCACCGGTGGGGTCGCCGTCGAGTCGATGACCTGCGCTGTTGGTGATCAATTCGTTCCGGCAACGAATAGGGAGCGTTCCTCGCACTTCCGCAACAATCGGGATACGCACTCCGTCAAATTGCGGATTCGTCGTCATCCGGTGTAACGACTATCCGCCTTTCGTCGATTTGGCGGTAACCTGGCGCTGCCGAAGAGGTGGTGGCGCGTTGTGCGGACGTGGATTGGCTGGACCCATGGGAATTTTCGGGGAGTGGCGGGGGCGCTGGGTCGCCGTTGTCGCCGCGGCGGCGCTGGGGGCGCTGATGCCGGTCGTGACCGGCGTTGAAGTCGCAGCTCAGGAGGCTCAGCCGGCGTTGCCGCCACTCCGGGTGGTCGTGCTCGCGGACGAGTCCGGCAGTCTGGAGGACGGTGATGTCGTCCAGGAGAGAGATGCCGCGAAAACCATCCTGTTCAGCACGCTTTCGCCCGGTTCCGTGATGTCGGTGGTCGGTTTCGGCAGCTCCGACCGGCCCGGGCAGAGCCCGGTCGACGTCGTTTGTCCACCCACCGCCCTGTCCGACGCCCAGTCCCGCGACTCGATTGCGAAATGCATCGACGGCCTGCACAAGAGGACGGAGGCGGAGGGCGCCGGCACAGATCACGCGGCCGCGTTGCAGCAGGCCCTCGACACGGTCCGGAAACCCGGTCCGGAGAAGAAGATCGTGTTCTTGCTGACCGACGGCAAGCTCGACGTCTCCAACAGCCCGCAGTGGGGTGACTCGGCCGAGCGGCGCAACGCCGCGGCGGCGGCCAACGCCCAGGACGTGCTCGGGGAGTTGGAGAAGGCGGGGGCGCAGGTCTGGCCGCTGGGGTTCGGCAGAGCGGACACCGCCGCCCTGGGCGGCTTCGCGCGCGGACGCAGCTGCACGCCGGCCGCGGCCAACCCCAGCGCGCAGGTCGTGCCCGCGGCGCAGCTGACCAGGGTCGTCGCGGAGGCGTTCAGCTCCGCCAGTTGCGCGAAGATCACGCCGACCCCGCCGGTGGACGTGCCGGCGGGCGGCTCGGTCGAGCTGACCGCCGAGATCCCGGCCATCGCCGCCGACGCGTCGATCCTGGTCTACAAGCGCCACCCCGGCGTGCAGGTCGAGTACTTCGCACCGGGTGCCACCCGCCCCGCGCCGGAGGAGGGCGGCGACCGCTTCGAGTTCGCCGGCCAGTCGACGGACACGGAGTCCGTGCTGATCACCGGTCCGACGCCGGGGACGTGGCGCATACGCGTCTCCTCCGCGACCGTGCCCGCCGAGAACGTCTTCGCCACGGTCGTCTACCAGGCCGTGGTGAAGGCGCTGCTCACCGCCACGCCGCAGGAGCCCGCCGCCGGGCAGGTGGTGGAGGTGATGATGCAGATCCGGGCGCGGGACAGGGCGGTGACCGATCAGCAGGCGTTGCAGGGGCTGACCTTCGTCACGACCCTCACCGGCGCTTCGGGCTTTCCCGCGCGGGACGTGCGGCTCGCCGACCCGGAGGGTGACGGCACCTTCACCGGGCAGCTCGCGGTGCCCGACGACGCGAAGGGCGACCTGGCGTTCACCGGTTCCGTGACGGGGATCGGCGTCGGTGGCGACACGCTGGTCCTCAACACCAGGGTGGCGAGCGCGCTCTCGGCGGTCCAGGACCAGATCCTGTTCGACCGCAACACGGCCCAAGTGGAGCAGGGCGGGTCGCTGACGGGCCGGGTTTCGGTGACCAACAGGTCCACCGCGCCCGTGCGCCTGCGGCTGGAGCTCGCCGACCTCACCCCGGGCACGTCGCTGACCGTCGAGCCCGCGTCGGTGGACGCGCCCCCCGGGACGGCGGAGACCCCGTTCACCTTGCGGTTCGCGGAGGACACCCGGCTCGGCGGCACGGGCGGCACGGTGCGGCTGGTGGACCAGGACAACCCGACCCGGGTCGTGGACCAGCGCCTGATCAGCGTCGAGGTCGTCGCGAAGCCGACGTGGGTCGACCGGAACCTGTGGTGGCTGATCGCGGTCGCCGTCGTGCTGGTGGCGCTGGTGGTCGCCGCGCTGCTGTGGCTGCTGGCGCGGGCGCGTACCCGCCGGGTCAACGGCCTGCGCGCACAGCTCTGGCGGGGTGGTGAGGTGACGTCGGACGTGGAACCGCGCGACCCGAGGGCCCGGGCGTTCGGGTTCGTGGTGCACGAGGACTTCACGGGACCGCAGCTCCAGCACGCCGGCGCCGGGGAGTCGAGCGCGTACGTGGTGCGCCGGAACGGCCGGGGCCTGGTGCTGCGGGCACCGGGGCGCCAACCGGCCCACCTGGTCCCGGGCGAGCAGCACTCGATCTCGCCGGACCTCTCGATCGTCGTCCTGGACGAGCGCGGCGTGCCCGGTGCGGCACCCAGGCCGTTCACGCCGTCCAGCGGGCCGGACCTGCTCTCCGCACCACCCGCGTACGGCGCGTCGACGCCCCCCGCACCCGGTGGCGCGCCCGCCCCGTTCGCGTCGTCGGGCGACGCGCCCTACCCGTCGGCCGGCGCGGGCGGCAACGGGGCCCGGCCCGATCCGTACGGCGGCCCGGCGCGCGACGGCGACGACCGGACCGTCTACGTCGACCCCAACAACCCGTTCGGGTGAGCCGGCGGGATCGCCGGGGCACCACCCATCCACCGAGTTGACCGCGTTCGCACGAACTTCGTGCGAACGGTTGTGAGGACGGTTGCGCAGTGAAGATCTATCAACCGATGTTGTTCGTCGGACTCGGCGGGACCGGGTGCAAGGCCGGCGCGGAGTTCGAGAAGCGGCTGCGCGAGGAGCTGTGCGGCCCGGACGGGACGCGGTTGCTCGCGGACATCCAGACACCGGATTTCCTGCCCTACCAGTTACCCGCGTGCCTCCAATTCGTCTACGCGGACCTCAGCGCCAACGAGCTGCAGCGGGTGCGCCGCGAGGTCGTGCCGGGTCGTGAGCACGACAAGGCCGCCCAGCGGACCACGCACCTGCTCGCGGACCTCGTGCCGGCGAAGCTGACCAATTCCTCCGACGTCGCCCAGAGCCTGCGCATCCACAGTGACGAGGACGCCATCCGCTGGCTGCCGTCCCGGGAGAGCGACCCGATGATCGGCCCGCTCGTCCGCGGCGCGGGGCAACTGCCGACGGTGGGCCGCAGCGTGCTGTTCGAGACGATCCGGCGCAACCCGGACACCGCGCTGCTGGGGATCAAGAAGGCGCTGGCGGACATCAACCAGTCCGCGGGCGAGCTGTACCAGGTGAGCGGGCAGCGCACGCACCGCGTCGACTCGGTGATCGTGTTCGTGGTGTTCTCCGTCGCCGGCGGCACCGGCAGCGGCATCTACTACGACTACCTGCACCTGATCGGCGACATGATCGCCAAGGGGCAGAAGCAGGCGGAGATCTACCCGCTGGTGCTGATGCCGTCGGCGTTCGACGACGGCCAGGGCGGTGGGCGGCCCGCCGACCTCAACGCGGGGTCGGCGCTGGTCGACCTGTTCCGCCTCGTCGACGACCAGAACGCGCAGGCCGCGGTGACGGAGTTCGACTCGGTGGGTGCCTACGGCGCGGTCTCCGTGCGCTACCCGCACCACAAGCTCGACCAGGTGCAGCTCGCGGCGAACACGGTGCAGACCGCGTTCCTGTTCGGCCGCCCGGTGGGTGGGGTGCGGCGCGACGACCTGCACCGCTCCATGGTGTCGCTGATGACCTCGCTGATCGGTGCCGGTCCGACGGACCAGGACGACGACGAGGAGGGCGCGAACCGGCCGTACATGTCCTTCGCGGACGGGTTCATCAACAGCAAGGTGGACCGCAACGCCATCGCCGAGACGGGTGTCGGTCGCCGGGGCGTGACGACGAGCGCCGTCGCGGCCCTCACCACACCGTTGCAGGAGCTGACCGAGGTGGTCAGCTCGCACCTGCTGGCAAACGCGGTCAACGAGCTGCGGGTGCCGCCCGGCGCGGCCGAGTCCAACCGGGCGCACATCCGGAGCTTCGTCAGCACCGCGGGGCTCGACCGGCTGCTGGAGGCCGCTCCGATGCGGGTGCCGCCGCCGGGGAACCCGGTGGGGCTCGGTGCCGTGGTCGAGGCGCTGAACCACCGCGCCGAAGCGATGAAGCACAACATCGACCGGGGCCACGAGGCCCTGGCCGGCCCGATCGCGACGCTGGCGCAGGAGTTCAACCCCCGTGCCGCGGCCTCGGACCTGCTGCACCACGTGGACCTCTTCCGCCTGCACCGCACGATCTACGGCAGCAACGACCTCAGCGACCCGCTCGACCGGGCGGGGTTCGTGTCCCTGCTGGAGACCTGGCGGCAGGCACCGCCGGCGCCGCACGGCCTGAACCCCGCGACGCCGCCGCTGCCGGTGGACCTGCGCCGCCGCGTGACCCAGCGCCTGCGCATCTCCGACGAGTCCGTGCGGCACGTGCTGGAACTCCAGGACCAGTGGTACGCGTGGCAGACGCGTCGTCAGTGGAACGGCGCGTGGAACGACAGCAAGCGGCTGTGGTCGCGACCGTGGGACTCGTTCAACAAGCAGTTCAGGCTGGTGCTCGACCAGTTCGAGGAGCACGCCCGCAACGACCCGCAGCAGTTCGACCTGCGCTCCAAGGACCTCTACAAGCCGCGCGTCGGCGTCACCTACCTGCTGCCGCCGGAGGACCGCGGCCTGGAGGGCTTCTACCAGGCCGTGCTGGCCCGGCTGAAACAGGACTACGCGGCCCAGCTGCCCGAGCACCCGCACGAGGGGCACCTGCTGAACCTCGTCCTCGGCCGGGACGGGTGGGTCTCGGCGTTCGAGCTGGGGGTGACCGACCCGGAGGCCGCCGTCGCCGAGGTGCGCCGACAGGTCAAGCGGGCCGTGTCCGAGCGCATCCGCCCGGGTGACCGGGACCGGCCGGCGCTGGTGCCGCGCATGGACGACCTGATGGCCAACGCCGTGCAGAGGCGGGACAACAGCGTCAACGAGACGGACCTCAACCGGTTCCGGCAGAAGCTCGCGGAGCTGGTGCCCGGTGGGTTCGCGCCCGAGGGGCACGGGCCGCTCACCGCCCTGGTGACCTACCCGGCGAAGCAGGAGAACGACGAGGTCGAGCGGTTCCTGCGGCGCGAGATCGCGCTGCCGCAGGACATGGTGGGCGAGCCCCAGTACCGGGCGGTGCAGGCGGACGCGATGGTCGTGGTCCTCAACCGCAGTTCGATGGGAGTCACGGAGGTGCCGGAGCTGCGCCGGGTGATCCGGCTGTGGGCGGACGCCCAGCGCGACCCGCAGGCCCAGGACACGCTCGAATGGCGACGGCGGCTCGGCCAGAACACCGACTACCTGCTGATGGCGCCGCGGGACCGGGCGCAGGTGCTGCACCGGCTGCTGTGCGCGGCGTGGGACGGCAAGGTGGTGGTCACCGGCCGGCCGGAGAGCCCCGACTTCATCACCGTGGAGCTGGGCAGCCGCGAGGCCGTGTCCATGAAGCTGGAGCTGACGCCGCTGGGGGCGCTGTCGTCGTGGGCGAGCGTCCTGCAGGCCTACGAGCGCTGGGTCCTCACCGACGACAACCTGAGCAGGCTCGGCCTGGCGGGCCGGCTGATGTCGGCCAGGCCCGCGCACGCCGACCGGTCGCCGCGCCCGCCGGCGCCGGAGTTCGCGGCGGTCGTCGACCTCGCCGAGCAGGAGCTGCTCAAGGTCAAGGAAGCGGAGCAGCACCGCGTGCTCAGCCGCGAACCGCAGCTCGCCGTGATCCGCGAGTTCTGGTCGAAGACCCTGGTGACCGCGCTGGAGCTGAAGGTCGGCAACACCGCCAAGAGCCTGCGGGACCTCCGCGAAGAGGTCGACGTGGCGCACGGGCTGGGCGGGGGCCTCACGCCGTGAACACCCCCGAGGTGGTCGTGCTCGACCTGCGCGACGAGTCCACCGAACAGCCGGTCGACCCCTCCGGCGGAGTGGTGGTGCTCGACCACGCGAACTCGCTGGTCAAGCACGCGCCCTTCTACCTCGACCTGCTCAGCGAGGACATGGTGACCTCCGTCGTCTGCGTTGCGGTCGGCGAGCCCGACGAAGACCACCGGCTCGACGGCGTGGCGCTCACCCTGCCACCGGTGCTGCGGCACGCGGTCGTGCTGTGGGTCGGTGACGCCCGGGGCGTGGACTGGGCGCGCGACCGGTCCGCGCCGCGCCCGCCCGACCGCCCCGGCAGCGGCCTGGACGACCTGGTGGCCGCACTGCGGGTACCCGAGCTGTTCGACCGCCTGGTGGAAGTGGCGGAAGGGCTCGCCGGCGCCGCCGTGAGCCCCGGGATACGGCTGGTGTCCTGCGCGGCCGACGAAGTCGAGCTCGCCACCGCCCGCGCCGCGGCCGTCCGGTCGCTGTGCGCCCGGGACGACGTCGTGGGGCGCGACATCGGCGCGGCGGTCGTGGCGGCGCACCTGCCCCCGGCCGGGCACGGCGCGGTGTTCGCCGGACCCGTCCACAGGTCGGAGCTGGACGTCCTCCAGCGCCTCAACCACGTCGCCGAGCTGGCGCACGCGCTGAGCACGCCGGCGGCCCTCTTCGGCAGCGGGCGGCCCGGCGAGGAGATCGCCCGGCACGTGTTGTGGGCCGGTCAGGCGGTGGAGAACTACCGCCTGGTGCTGGTGGAGCTGCTCACCAGGATCGACAGCCACGTGCAGGTCGGCCGCCCGTCGACGGAGGACGTGGTCGCGATGGGCGTCTCGCCGCCGGTGGAGCCCGCGGGCGCGCAGATCGCCGCGGACCTGCGGCGGGCGGTGGACGACCAGCTCGACGGCGGCGTCGCGTTGGCGGCGTTGGCGCACGAGCTGCGCATGACGTCCGCGCGCAGCGGCCCGCAGGGCTGCACGGCGGCGCTGGAGGACGCCCGCGGGCGGGGCCCGATCGGGCTGGCGATGCCTGTGTTCCAGCGGTGGCCGCTGAGCGTGTGGTGCCTGCCGCTGGTCCTGCTCGCCTGTGCGCTGGTGTCGTTCGCGTTGGGCCCCGGGTGGGCGGGGTGGGGTGGTGGGGCGCTGCTCGCCGGGGCGTGGTTCGGGGCCGGCTGGCTCACGCTGGCCCGGCGACCCGGACCGGAGGGCGAGTTCGGGCTCGGCGCGGCGCTGCCCCCGGCGCTGCTCACGTACGGGGTGGTCGCCGTCGCGGGTGTGGTGCTCGGTGCGGTCGGTGCCGCGTACGCGGCACCCCTGGACGTCCCGGGCTGGCTCGTCCACGCGGTGGTCTGGGCCGCGGTGCTGCTCAGCGGCGCGGTGGTGGTGCTGAGCTGGCGGTCGGCCGTGCGGCGGTGGCGCGACCGGCTCGCGCTCGCGGCGATGCGCGAGGCCGTGGCCGACCTGACGCTCCTGGCGGAGCACGCCGTGGCGAAGGAGTGGCGGCCGCTGCGGCGGAGGAAGGCCATCGCCGCGGCCGCCGCCGAGGTGGCGGCCGGCCTGGAGGAGATCGTCGACACCCTGCGCGGGGCCGAGGAGCGCCTCTTCCCCGTGCCGCGCGGCGGGGCGGGCCCGGATGACGTGGAGCGCGTGGCGCGGCCGGTGCCGCAAGAGCTGTACGCGGTGGTGCGCGCCGACCTGGTGGACGTCTGCCGGTCGGCGCTGGAGCCCGCGTGGCCTGCCGCCACGTCAGCCCTGCGTACCTCGCCGGGCGTCTACGAGCAACGGCTGGACCGGCTGCTCGACGAGTACGCCGACGACGTGCGCCGGCGCGGCGTGTTCACCGCGACCGCGTTCAGCCGCGACGACGGGCCGAGGGACCTGCTCATGGCCCGGGTGTGGTCGGAGACGCCCGCCGCGTCGGCGGCGCTGCGGGCCGAGGCGGACGGCGAGATGACGCAGCTGTGCCGCAGCGGTCAGCTCGGCTACCTCAGCACGTCCGCCGAACCGGGCCTGCTGCGGTTCGCGCCGGCGCGGCTGCGGCGGGTCGTGCGGGACGACGGCGCGGACCGCGGGCTCGCCGCGGACCCGTCCGTCACGTGGGGGCACGGCGGTGAGCTGGTGGGCGCGATGCGCCTGCTGCCGTTGCGGATGGAGTCGGTGCGGCACGACGTGGGCGGAGGCGAGTAGGTGGGGACGGTGGACGAGTCCGTGCGCTGCCGGGACGTGTTCGGTGTGCTGCACGAGGTCGTGGTGGAGGACGTGAACGAGTTCGTCACCCCGGCCTCGTCGCTGGAACAACGACTGGTCCGGGTGCAAGACGCGTTGTTCGTGCGCAAGTTCGTCTCACGCGCGGCCGGCGGCCGGGACCCGCGCCGGTACGACCTGCTCGAAGCCGAGGTGCGCGCGGGCGCGAGGCTGGGACAGGTGTACGTGGGCCACTACCCGCGCGAGCTGGCGTGCCTGGTGGCGTACAACGTGGACGCCGAGGAGCCGTTCGCGCTGCTGCGCGCCTACCTCGACGAGCCGGCGATCGGCGCGTCGTCCCGGTTCGGCGAGCCGGAGCGCCGCCGCTTCGAGCAGGAGCTGTTCCGCGCGCTGCACCTCATGGCCGCGGCGGGGGTCGTGCACGGTGCGGTGGCCCTGGACACCGTGCGCTGGCACGACGGCCGGTTGCAGCTCGTGGACTTCGAGCACGCCCAGCGCGTCGGCGAGCCCCGGCGCGGCGCGTCACCGGCGGCGCTGCTCAACGGCGCGGACCGGGTCGACGCCCGCGACGACGTGGTGGCCGCCGCGCGGCTCGTGCGCCGGGTACACCTCGGTCCGCAGGCGGACGTCGGGCACCCGGACCGCAGCCGGGACCCGGAACGGCTGCGGTACCTGCTGGACCCGGTGTTCGACAACCCCGTCGAGTCCGCACCGCACGCCGTCGACGTGCTCAGCGCCCTCTACGGCGACGTGCAGCTGCCCCGCACGACCGACCCGGACGCCGCGCTCCACCCGGGACGGGCGCTGTTCGAGCAGGTCAGCGCCGGCAAGGCGGGGGACCCCGGACCCCCGCCACCGAACCAGCCGCCGCCGGGCCGCCCCCGGCGCGGGCGGCGGCTGTTCTCCTCGTCCGGCCCGGTGGCGCTGGGGCCGCTGGCGCTGAGCGCCTCGGCGTTCGTCGCGCAGGTGATGTCGACGTGACCACGCCCGGGCGGAACGGACGACCTCGGCACGTGTCCTGCCCCATCTGCGCCGACGACTACGACTGGCCCGACGACTCGCGGGTCTGGGTGTTCGACGAGCAGAACGCGCGCTACGACGTGGAGGACACCGCTCGGCTGTCCGAGGCCAAGCGGGCGAGCCTCGCGCGCAAGGGCTACCGGCTGTGCCCCAACCCGTCGGACGACATGGAGGAGCACTACCTCCCCGCCACCTACGCCGAGTACGACGCCCCGCTCGTCGTCGGTCTCGTCGGTGCTCCCTTCTCGGGCAAGACGCACCTGCTGACCGCGATGATCCGCCAGGCCAACAAGGAGGGCCTGGCGGCGTACGGCATCGACGTGTCCGCTCTGGACCTGCGTCGGCACGACTACTTCCGGCAGAACTTCGTCAAGCCGTTCGAGAAGGGCGGGACGCTGCCGGGCACCAGCAGCGGCATCATCGAGGCCGCCGACATCCTGCTGCTGCGCGGCCGGGACGGCAGGCAGCGGCCGGTGACGTTCTTCGACGCGGCAGGCGAGGACCTGGAGAGCACCGAGGCGCGCAACCGCGCCACCCGGTTCCTCCTCAGCGCCAACGCCGTGATCTTCGTGCACGCCTGGGAGGACCCGCTGGAGACCGGGGAGTCGTCGCCGGAGAGCGAGAACAAGTCGTTCCAGCTGGCCGTGGAGAGCCTGCGGGCCCTGCCGCACGGCGAGCAGGTCCCGGCCGTGATCGCGGTGACGAAGTCCGACCGGCTGCGGTACGTGCCGCCGGTCGACCGCTGGCTGCACCGAGGCGACGAACGCGTGCTCGACGCGGCGCGCATGAGGGAGGAGAGCCGGGACGTGTACGCGTACCTGCACCACGTCGGGGCGGGCGCATCGCTGCGGCCGTTCACCGCGTTCACGCGCTGCACGCTGCACTTCGTGTCCGCGAGCGGCGGCGACGCGGTGCCCGTCACCTCGGGGGACGGGCAGGACAGGCACTTCCCGCGCGGGTTCCGCCCGACCCGCGTGCTGGAGCCGTTGGTGGCGATCCTCGCGATGACCGGGATGATCACCGGTCCCGAAGCCGAGCAGGTGGGAAGACCATGACCGCACCCGACGGCACGGTGCACCAGGTGTTCTTCGGGTGGTCCGACGCACGGCGCAAGCACACGATGCTCGCCCACTCGTTCGGGGGCGCGACCGAGGCGGCGAACCAGTGGGAGGCCCGGCTCCGCAACCACGTGCGGCTCGCGTCCGTCGCCGGGACGCAGGTACCCGCCAGTGCGTTGTCGTACCTGGTGTTCGACGGTGAGCAGCAGGCGGCCGTCGTCCGGCGGGTCGGTCAGGGCAAGTCGTCCGGGCGGGAGAACGCCCACGCGCTCGTCGGGCCGGCGACCGTGCTCACCCCGTCGACGGCACTGGGGCTGGGTGTCGTGCCCGGAGGCGATCTGTGGCTTGCCAAATGGGCGGAGGGGACGCAGATGACGCCCCTGGCCGCCGAGTACTTCACGCACGTGCCCGACCCGGCGACGACGCTGCGCCCCATCGCGCAGGGGCTGCGGGACCGGCTGGTCACGGTGGTGGCGGCACTGCTGGCGCACCCGATGACGCCGCTGAGCGTCCTTGGGTGCCCGGACGGGGAGCGCTTGGCCGTGGTGTGGGCGCTGCGCGAGGCCCTGGTCGGGGTGTCGCCGGGGAACTGGTCGTTCTCGACGTTCGTCGAGCGCCAGGACGACAGCCTGCACGGGTTCGTGCAGGTCCTGTTCCCTTCGACCAACCTGACGCTGGGGGCGGTCAACCGGGTCGTCGTGGACTTCGACCGGCCGTCGCCGGTCGGTCCGAACCGGGCGCGTGCGGAACAGCTGGTGGCGGCGGTGTTCGGTGGGCAGCGGCCCGACGTGACCGTCATCGCCGGTTCCGGCGCGCACGCCGCAGCGGAGCCCCGCGGAGGGCACGCCGCGGTCGAGTCGCAGGACGGGGACGCCCCGGACCGGTTCGGGGATGCCGTCGCCGAGTCGCCGGGCGGGTACGGCGTGGAGAAGCGGAACCCCGTCCGGGCATCGACCCCCGTGGTCACCGGCACCCGCGCGCCAGGCGACCAGGCGGTCGGGCAGCGGGCCACTGAGCACCAAGGGTCCGGGCACCAAGGGTCCGGGCACCAAGGGCCCGGGCACCAAAGGGTCGAACATCAAGAGCCGGGGCAGCAAGGGCTCGGGCAGCAAGAGCCGGGGCAGCAAGAAGCGGGGCACCAAGAGTTGGGGCAGCAAGGGGCGGGGCAGCAAGGAGCCGGGCACCACAAGCCGGGGCACCAGGAGCCGGGGCGGCAGGGGAGCGGGCAGGGCGCGGAAGTGTGGCGGACCGCGCCCAGCTACGCCAACGGTCGGAGGACCCCCGATCCCAAGGCGGACCTGTCGAAGTCCTTGCGCGCGTCGCGGAACGTGGAGGAGTGGTTGGCGGAGGTCGCCCTGCTGCGCCACGACCACATCACGGCGCGCGTGCGGAAGGACTTCGACCCGCGGACCGTCGACAAGGTCACCGACTTCGTCGAGTTCACCACGCCGAGCGAGCTGGTGGGCAGGTTCCTGGAAACCCTGTACGGACAAGGCTGCCAGGACCTGCGCGACCCGGCCGCGAGGCCGCACGCCCTCGACCTGATCGCCCGCTGCCGCTCCGACCAGGTCGCGGTGGAGCTGGGGATGCGGGCTCGTTCCCTCGGGGAGCAGGAGGTCGTGGACGCAGCCTTCAACCGCTGGCTGCGCCAGGGGCGGCTGCGCGGTCCGGTACCGCCCGGGCGCGTCCACGGCGCCCGCCCGGTGGTCGGGAACAAGCGGCGGCTGGTCGTCGCGACCGCGGTGGCGGTCATGTCGTTGGTCCTGATCGGGTTCCTGCTCGGGTACGCCGCGTTCGCGCCCGCCGCGGAGCAACCTCCGTCGTCCACCGCCGTGCCGTCGACCACCGCCGCCCCGCCCGCCGAACCGCCGCCCGCTGAACCGCCGCCGGCGGCCACCGCGCAGACGACAGCGCAGACGACCGCCGCCCCGCAGTCCGGGGTTCCGAGCGGCACCGTCGTGATCGGTTCGTCCGATGCGAACAGCCGCGTGTACGGGTTCCTCCAGGTCGGCGAACAGCTGTACCCGCAGCAGCCGTGCGAACTCGTCGACGGCCCGGGCCGGGAGTGGCGGTGTGCCGCGGTCACCGGCCGGCAGGCGCAGGCCGGCGCGAGACTGGTCGCCACCGCGGTGGCGGAGGTCGACGTGCGGCAGCTCGACGAGAACGCACGGGACCAACGGGCGATCGCCAAGCGCCCGGGGTGGGTCATGGAGGACGTGCGGCCGACGCGTTGAGCGAAGGGGTCCGCTAAAACCTCGATAGCACCATCGACAATGTCGTGCATCGCAATCCTTGTCGGTGTGCGGAATCGGCCATAGGTTCATTCCCGTAGCAGGAACGGAATGCCGCCCCGGATGGGTCGGGAATCATTCCGAAATTGTCTCGGGAAGGATTATCGTGGCTGACGCTGTGCTGCGCACCGACGTGGAGGTGGCGATCGTCGGCGCCGGGCCGCGCGGGCTTTCGGTGCTGGAACGACTGCTCGTGCGCGCCGGTCGCGCACCGCACCAGGGGCTGGTGCGGGTCCACTTGTTCGAACCCGGTGAGCCGGGCGCCGGGCGGATCTGGCGGACCACCCAGTCGGAGTGGTTCCTGATGAACACCGCCGCCGGCGAGGTGAGCGTGTTCTCCTCGGGGCCGGACGGCGGGCCGGTGCGGGCCGGCGCGGGGCCCTCGTTCGCCGAGTGGCTGCGCGACCACCCCCGCTGGTCGGGGATCGGGCCGGACGACTACGGGCCGCGCCCGGTCTACGGCGAGTACCTGCGGATGGCGTTCGAGGCGATGGTCGCCAACGCGCCGCTGGGCGTCGAGGTCGTCCACGTGCCCGAGGCGGCGGTCCGCGTGGCCCGGGCGAACGGCCTCACCACCGTGACCGGCTCCGGCGGCACGACCGTCGCGGCGCACAAGGTCGTGCTCACCACCGGCCACCCCCGGGTCGCGCCGGACGGTGACGAGCGGGCGCTGCTGACCTTCGCCCGGCAGCGGCCCGGCCTGACCTACCTGCGCGGCGACTCGGCCGCCGACCTGCCGCTGTCCGCCGTCGCGCCGGGCGAGCAGGTGGGCGTGATCGGGCTCGGGCTGACCTTCTTCGACGTCCTGGCCGAGCTGACCGAGGGGCGTGGCGGCCGGTTCACCGACGAGGGCGGCGTCGTCACCTACCTGCCCAGCGGCCGGGAACCGCACCTGGTCGGCGGGTCGCGCAGCGGCCTGGTCATGCTCGCCCGGGGCCGCAACCAGAAGGCGCCCTCCTACCGCTACCGGCCCGGGTTCATGACCGAGGCGGCCGTGCTGCGGGCCCGCCGCGAGGCGCAGCGGCGCACCGGGTCCGCGCAGCTGGACTTCGTGCGCGACGTGCTGCCCCTGCTCCGGCTGGAGGTCGAGCACGTCTACTACACCGCGCACGTGCGCCGGCGGCTCGGCGACGGGGCGGCCGAGCGGTTCGCCGCCCTCCACCTGACCTCGGCGGACCGCCACGGCCTGCTGGGGGAGTGGGGGCTGGGCGACGTGCCGCCGCCGGACCTGGAACGGCTGGCGCGGCCGTTCGGCGACCGGGAGTTCGACTCGCCGGACGCGTTCCACGCCGAGCTGCTGGACCTGCTCGACCGCGACATCGCCGAGGCGGGGCAGGGCAACGTGGACAACCCCCTGAAGGCGTCGCTGGACATCCTGCGCGACACGCGGGCGGTGCTGCGGCAGGCGGTGGACTTCGCCGGGCTGCGCCCGGAGTCGCACCGGGCGTTCCTGTCCTGGTTCAACCCCATCAACACGATGGTGTCGGCCGGGCCGCCCGCGCTGCGCGTCGCGCAGGCCGTGGCGCTGGTCCGGGCCGGGCTGCTGACCGTGGTCGGGCCGGGCACCAGGATCGGCGTCGACCACGCGACCGGCCGGTTCACCCTGGAGTCGCCGAAGGTCAAGGGCTCGCGCCGGGCGGTGACGACGCTGGTCGACGCCCGCATCCCCCGACCGCGCCTGGACGCCGACGCCGACCCGCTGATCGGGGACCTGCTCGCGCAGGGCCTGATCACCGAGTGCGTCAACAGCGACGCCGCGACCGGCGAGCGGTTCCGCACCGGCAGCGTCGCGGTCACCCGCAAGCCGTTCCACGTCGTCGACGCGCTGGGCAACCCCGACCCGGACCTGTACGCGCTGGGCGTGCCGACCGAGAACACCCGCTGGTTCACCCAGATCGGCAACGGCAGGCCGGGCCCGATGACCGGGTTCCACGCCGACGCCGACGCCATCGCCGAGGACGTGCTGCGCCACCGCCCCGCGTCCGCCCCCGTCGTCCTGTCCGCCCACCCGCGCGCCGCCGCACCCGCGGTCGCCGTCTGACGCTCCGGGAGGAGCACCGAATGAACCCCACCGAGAAGTTCCGAGCCGCCCGCGACCTGCTGCTGGAGCTGGGCGGAGACCACGACCGGGCGCACGCCGAGTTCACCTGGCCGGAGTTCGACGAGTTCAACTGGGCGCTGGACTGGTTCGACCAGGTGGCCCGGGGCAACGACCGCACGGCGCTGCACGTCGTGGGCGGCCGGGTCGAGGAGCGCGTGTCCTACGCCGAGCTGTCCGAGCGCTCCGACCGGCTGGCCAACGGGCTGCGGGCGGCCGGTGTCCGCCGCGGCGACCGGCTGCTGATGATGCTGGACAACCAGCTCGCGGTCTGGGAGTCGCTGCTCGCGGCGATGAAGCTGGGCGCGGTGGTGGTGCCGACGTTCACCACCGTGTCGGCGGCGGACCTGCTCGACCGGGTGCGGCGCGCGGACGTGCGGCACGTGCTGACCACGCCGGAGCTGGCGGAGGGCTTCGACTGGCTGCCGCCGCACGTGACGCGGGTCTGCGCGGGCCGGGTGCCGGGCTGGCTGGCCCTGGACGACCTGCGCTCGGCCCCCGCCGGGTTCACGCCCGACGCGCCGACCAAGGCCGACGAGACGCTGTTCCTGTACTTCACCTCCGGCACGACGTCGCGGCCGAAGCTGGTGCGCCACACGCACGTCAGCTACCCGGTCGGCCACCTGTCGGGCATGTACTGGAACGGCGTGCGCCCCGGCGACGTGCACCTGAACGTGTCGGCGCCCGGCTGGGCCAAGCACGCGTGGAGCTCGTTCTTCGTGCCGCTCAACGCCGAGGCGAGCGTGGTGAGCGTGACCACCGGCAACGCCCGCGACCTCCTCGACCGGGTGGTGCGGCACGGCGTGACGACGTTCTGCGCGCCGCCGACGGTGTGGCGGATGCTCATCCAGGACGACCTGGCCCGGTGGCCGGTGCGGCTGCGCGAGGCGGGCAGCGTGGGCGAGCCGCTGAACCCGGAGGTCATCGAGCAGGTCCGCGCCGCGTGGGGGCTGACCGTGCGCGACGGCTACGGCCAGACCGAGACGACCGCGCAGATCGGCAACAGCCCGTCGCTGCCCGTGCGGCCCGGGTCGATGGGCAAGCCGCTGCCCGGCTACGACATCGTGCTGGTCGACCCGACGACCGGCGAGGTCGGCGACGAGGGCGAGGTGTGCGTGAACCTCTCGCCGCGCCCGGTCGGCGTGATGCCCGGCTACGTCGACGACGAGGAGAAGAACGCGCGGACCTTCGCCGGCGGCTACTACCACACCGGCGACATCGCCCGCCGCGACGAGGACGGCTACCTGCACTACGTGGGCCGCACGGACGACGTGTTCAAGTCCTACGACCACCGGATCTCGCCGTTCGAGCTGGAGAGCGTGCTGCTGGAGCACGAGGCGGTCGCCGAGGCGGCCGTGGTGCCCGCGCCGGACCCGGTCGGCCTGGTGGTGCCCAAGGCGTACGTGGCGCTGGTGGCCGGCGAGAGCCCGGACGAGGCGACCGCGCGCCGCGTCCTCGACCACGCGCGGGCGAACCTCGCCCCGCACCAGTGGGTGCGCCGCCTGGAGTTCACGGCGCTGCCCAAGACGACCTCGGGGAAGATCCGCCGCGCCGAGCTGCGGGCCCGCGACGAGCAGCGCGCGGCCGGCACGGCGTTCCCCGGCTCCACCGAGTACCTGGCCGACGAGCTGCTGGACGCCGCGCTGCCCGCGGCCCCCGGCATCGGCTGACCCGACCCCTCCCACCCCTCACCCCTCACCTCGACCGAACCGAACCCGAAGGGAACCCGCCATGCGCGACATCAAGGTCTACTCGTCCCTGTTCACCGGTGGCCTGCACAACGGCCAGATCAAGTGGGAGGAGTACGTGCAGCCCGGCCGCAACGCGGTGGACGTGGAGTGGCTCTACACGCAGGCCGAGACCGGCCCGGCGGGCGCCGAGGCGTACATCGCCCACTTCAAGCCCGGCTCGCACGGCGACCTGCACGAGCACCTGGGCTACGAGATGCTGCTGATCCTGGAGGGCGAGCTGCACAACGACAACGGCGACCGCTACCCGGCGGGGACGCTGTTCATCGAGAAGCCGGAGAGCGTGCACCAGGTGTCGTCCCCGACGGGCTGCTTCGCGCTGGTCGTCCGGGAGAAGGGCACCCGCCGCATCGAGCCCGCCACCGCCGGTACCTCCACCGCCGGTACCTCCGCCGGCGTGGCCGGCTGACCGGGGGCCGTGCCGG